>NZ_CAWQMW010000138.1:0-35032 GCF_963895965.1 Xenorhabdus sp. PB30.3
ATTCAAACTTTATCCAAAAAATTCCGTCAGATAGAACCTCCCAATTAATAAAGAGTTAAAAAATGAATAGTTCGTTAAGAAATAATAGTTTTTTACTGTTAATCATTTTTGTTTTAGTCGGACTGAACTTACGCCCTTCTATGGCAGCAATCGGGCCACTTCTGAATTCAATTCGTGATGCAATTCCCCTGAGCTATACGTTGGTCTCTTTACTCACTATGTTGCCGGTATTTGCCATGGGTATTGCCATGTTTATCGGTATTCGCCTTGCTGATGCTATCGGTGAGCATCGGGTCGTCAGTGTATCATTGATATTTATCGCTCTAGCCAGTTTTTTCAGATTATATGCGACGGATTCTATCAATTTATTGATCACTGCTGTTGTAGCAGGTGCAGGAATTGCCATTATTCAGGCGGTTATTCCAAAAATAATTAAAAGCCGTTTTCCGAACTCAATTGAACTGTATATGGGAGTCTATGTCACTGCAATAATGGGGGGTGCCGCTGTGGCAGCTTCATCATCTCCATTTATCGCTGAATATTTCACCAGTTGGAGGGTCGGGCTTTCTATCTGGGCAGGAGTTGCCATTTTTGCATTACTGGTTTGGCTTTCAGCTAAGAAATTAATTTCAGGGAATCAGCCAACAGAAAATATCAAGAGTGTGCCTGAACAGCAAAAAACATCCTTCTTTAAGAACCGACGGGCATGGCTACTGGGTTTGTTCTTTGGCCTTGGCACCTCCTCCTATACCTGCGTTTTAGCCTGGTTACCACCCTATTACTTTGATTTAGGCTGGCAAGACAAAGAATCGGGCTTAATTCTCGCTTATCTGACATTGATGGAAGTCATATCCGGTTTAATAATCCCTATTATCGCTAGCAGGAGTAAGGATCGCCGCTGGATTTTAACATTCCTGCTTGGTTGTATTGTTATCGGTTTTATAGGACTGATGCTAAAACCATCTGAATATGCCTTATTATGGTCCGGTTTACTTGGTATTGGGATTGGAGGCCTGTTTCCTATGAGCCTGATTGTCACAATGGACCATGTTTCTTTTCCCGCTAAAGCCGGCCAACTGACAGCCTTTGTTCAAGGAATAGGTTATATATTAGCCTCTTTATCACCATTACTGGCAGGATATATTAAGGATACATATTCCAGCTTCAGTTCCGCGTGGGCAATCCTTGCTACCATTACCTGTGTAATGATATTCATGGCATGGCGCTTTAAACCAGCCGAGTACAATTTACATTTTGCAGAATAGAATTAATGTGGGTTCTACCTGCTCCTTCTGGCAGCATCACCAGAACCAATGGTGATGCTGATATCTTCATACATTGATCATTAATATTTGATGGCAAAATCAACGAACAATCAGCCCCAGTAAAATCCCCACGGCACTAAAATCAGCATCGCTAAATGTGGTATTGGCAATGCCGATATCGCCAAGTACAGGCAGCAGGAATACCGGCAGGAATGTAATTAACAGGCCTTGAGCAAAAGCACCGAGGATTGCTCCCCTTCTTCCTCCCGTTGCGTTACCGAAAACACCCGCAGTTGCGCCAACAAAGAAGTGAGGAACAACGCCGGGTATAATCACCGTCATATTCAGCCAATAGAGTAAAAACATGCCGATGACACCAGCAATAAAGCTGCTCAGGAAACCAATCAGTACCGCATTGGGGGCATAAGGGAAAACTACCGGGCAATCCAGTGCGGGTTTGGAGTTCGGGACTAATTTGTCGGAGATACCCTTAAATGCAGGCACGATTTCGGCAATGACCATCCTGACTCCCTGTAGAATGATATAAACCCCTGCTGCAAATGTGATCGACTGCATCAAAGAGTACATGATGCTGTTTTTTCCACCACTGATCTGCCGCACAAACTCCTGATCAGCAAACAGGCAAGTGAGAAGAAAGATAACCGCCATCGTTAGAGAGATGGAAACAGAAGTATCACGCAGAAATAACAGGCTCTTTGGTACGTTCATTTCTTCTGTGGAATGCTCCCTATTCCCCAGTTTACTGCCAATAAACCCAGCCAGAACATAAGAGAGTGTCGAAAAGTGCCCAATGGCTACATCGTCAGAACCGGTCACTTTTTTCATATAAGGATGAGCTATTGCCGGAAAAAAGACCATTGAAACACCAACAACAATTGACCCCGTCGCAACAAGTGCTACACCATGGATCCCGGCGACAGAAAGAATAACGGCCACCATCATCGACATAAATAATGTGTGATGACCGGTCAGGAATATGAATTTCCACGGCGTAAAGCGGGCAATCAGAATATTAATCACCATTGCGAAAAACATAATCATCGCCATCTCTTTGCCAAAACTTTTCTGCGCGATTGATACGATAGCTTCGTTATTCGGCACAACACCCTGAATACCAAAAGTATGTTGAAAAATAACGGCGAATCCACTCAATGAAGAAACGATAACGCCCGCACCAGCGCCCAGAATAACAAACCCGAGCAGGGTTTTTACTGTACCTTTAATACACTCAGTCACAGGTTTTTTCTGCAATACCAAGCCAATCAGGGAAATCAATCCGACTAAAACAGCAGGCTCTGCCAATACGTCATTCATCAGAAAGCGGAAAAAATCCATATTCGTCTCCGGTTACAATCTGCCAAGATCTTGCAATGCCGCAGATAAACGTAATTTCATTGCAGATTTATCGAGCATATTTTCTAATACAACAACTTTTCCATTGACCTGCTGCTCAGCCAGTTGTTCTGCAATATCTTTTGTCGCAACAAAAATATCGCTCTTTATTCCTTTTGCTGAACCTAAATCTGTATGTCCGACACTGGCTTCAACACCTAATTCCTGCAAAATACTTTTAATACTCATTTCCATTATTAGGCTGGTACCCAAACCATGACCGCAAACAACGGTTATATTCATCTTATTTTCCTGTTAACTAAAAGTAGTGGTTAATACCCCTGAATAATGGAAAAAGCTTCATCCTGATTTTTAGCCTGCATTAATCGATTAATTTTTTCCTGATCATCAAATAGCCCAGCCAGTTCAGCAATGACTTCTATATGGCTGTAATTACTTGTTGTAGCAAATACAAACAATAATTTAACCGGATCATTTTCTGCTGACCCAAATCTGACACCCTGTTTTATTAATGTCAGGCTCAGGGCAAGCCGATTAACGCCCTGTTCTGGTCTGGCGTGTGGTATTGCTATACCTGAACCCACAACGTAATAAGGACCAAATTTTTCATGGGACTCATAAATCGCCTCGACATAACTGGGTTGAATCGCTCCATTATTAATCAGTGGCTGACAGGCGATTTCAATGGCCTCGTGCCAATCTCTGACATCAGGAAACCATTGGATGACATCGCGGGTTAATAAGGTTCGCAGCATTAAATTTCCCCGTATACTCTTCGTCTTTCAAATTGCCTCTTTATGGCGGCATTTTGAAATCCATCCAGTATATTTCGTTAACAAGCGGTTATTTCCATAAAGGGCATCGATGATTAAAAGAATAGCCAGTGCAAATCAAACCTACTGACGGAAAGAAATAAAAATCACAATAATACGGAGTAAATCACATTATGGGGAAACAATGAGGAGGTACGTAAAAAAATCCCCGAATCTAAAATTCGGGGATTAGCGGGTTATGTTAACGAATAATCATTATCGGCTAACGGACTAAATGCAAAAAGTGAATGTGTTTTTCGTATTGATCCAAAATATCGTGGATGATCTGCTCCTGCGTCCATCCCATCAGGTCGTAATCCTGACCGCCTTCTTTGAGGTAAACCTCCGCACGATAATATTTTTGCTCTTCAATTTTTTCTTCATCTTCCAGACCGGCAAGAGCAAATGCAGGCTGAATATAACCCCGTAAACGTACTTCATAAACGAAGCTGATATTTTCACCAAAGTCTACTTCCAGATGAATGCGATCTTCAGCTTCATCATTAATCAAAACTGTTTTATTTTGTTTTTCCAGCTCTCCGGCAACCATACTCATTGACTGCTGGATAACTTCGCTCATAAAACGTTTTACCTGTGATCGCTTAGGATAATAGACAATATTTCTTAACCTACGCTGCCACGGTATCGGGTTACGGCTGGCCGTAGGCGCTATCGTCGTCATCTGTTGGCTATCTTTCTTATAGGCATCAATCCGCAATGCTTTAAGCAAGCCATATATCGAAATTAATAACACAATTGAAAAAGGAAGCGCACTGGCAATGGTTACCGTTTGCAGAGCCGATAACCCTCCTGCAACCAATAGGGAAATAGCCACAACTCCCATTAATCCCGCCCAGAAAATTCTTTGCCAGACAGGTGTATGATGAGCACCACCGGATGCCAGTGTATCAACTACCATTGCTCCGGAATCTGCTGAGGTGACAAAAAACATCACCACCATCACCATTGCAATAAATGATAAAACAGTCGGCAGAGGGAAATATTCCAGAAAATGAAACAGGGCCAGAGAAACATCTGTCTGTACGACATTAGCTAATTCTTTGGCCCCTTTATTGGCAATCAGGTCAATAGCGCTATTACCGAATGCCGTCATCCACATCAGGGTAAAACCACTGGGTACAAACAGAACACCAGTTACAAATTCCCTGATTGTCCGCCCCCGGGAAACTCTGGCGATAAACATACCAACAAACGGAGACCAGGATAACCACCATCCCCAATACAGTAATGTCCATCCCCCCAACCAGTTACTGGACTTAGGTTCATAGGCATACAAGTTAAATGTTTTGCTGACAATTTCAGAAAAGTATCCGCCGGTGTTTTCCACAAAGGATTTCAGCAACAGCACAGTGGGCCCCAAAGCAACGACCAACACAAGCAAAAGCACAGCCAGACCTAAATTCACTTCGGATAAAATCCGGATGCCTTTATCCAAACCGGAAACAACAGAAATAGTCGCCAGAGCAGTGATCGCAATGATCAGTATAACTTGTACCGTTTCATTAATAGGCAGGCCAAATAGATGGTTAAGGCCTGCATTTACCTGAAGAACGCCGTATCCAAGAGATGTCGCAACACCAAATACTGTCCCTATAACGGCAAAAATATCTACCGTGTGACCAATCGGCCCATAAATTTTATCGCCAATAATCGGATACAGTGCTGAACGCAGGGTTAAAGGCAATCCATGACGGTAACTAAAAAATGCCAGAATTAAAGCCACAATGGCATAGATCGCCCAGGCATGTAGTCCCCAGTGGAAGAAAGTTAATTGCATAGCCTGTTTAGCTGCGGCAATACTTTCAGGAGTACCCACCGGTGGTGACAGATAGTGCATCACCGGCTCAGCAACACCAAAGAACATCAGCCCGATACCCATACCCGCAGAAAATAACATGGCAAACCAGGAAAAATAACTGAAATCGGGTTCAGCATGATCGGGGCCAAGCTTGATATTGCCGTATCTGGATAACCCCAGATAGGTCACTGAAAGTAAAATCAACGCAACGGCAAGGATATAAAACCAACTAGCATTAACAAACAAGTCTTGCTGCAAAGATTTAAACCACCTATCGGCAAGCTCTGGTTTCAAACCAGCAAATGCGACCAATGCAATGATCAAAAATGCCGAGAAGAAAAAGACTGGTGGGTTAATGTAAGTTTTCGTTTCTACCTGTCCAGTATTATCTTGACTCATACTCATCCTTCAAAAATTAGTGTCCGACACTATCTCCTATATCATTCAAAAAAATTTTGTCGAAATTTTAATAAAATTAAATAACTCCATCAGGAGTTACCCATCACGCAAACATTTTGTGTTCATAATTCACTCAATTTTTACGTTCATGATCACCTTAACATAAAAATCAGACCAACTGTACTTATAGAGAGTTATACAAAAAATGGCATTAACAAATTAATAACATCAATAGCTAATAAGTTAAAAACAAAAAACATTAACCTCATTTTTCGTGTAATTCATTAATAGTATTTAACTGATAGTGCAACGATTTCTCATTCAGGTTAATAACTAACATAAGGAAGTTAACATCATGTTAAACGCGTTAAACAGACCAAATGGGTTAAAAGGCAAGCGAGTTGTAGTTACAGGTGGTGGACGTGATTTTGGGCAGGCTATTTCTGTCTGGCTGGCACGGGAAGGTGCCCATGTTGATCTCTGTGCTCGCCAATTAAAAAATGCTGAAGCGACCTGTGAAATTATTCAGAATGAAGGAGGAGTCGCAAGAAGCTATCAGTGCGATATCAGTGATGCACAATCAGTACGCGATTTTGCCGATCAGTTACTACAGGACAGTAAGCCCATCGATATATTGATATTAAGTGCTGCGCAGTGGCTGGAGGGTGAGCTGAGTGAGAATAATAGTGATGAAGATATTATCAGCACGATAAATTCTGGTGCGACAGGTTCCATGTTATTGACCAAAATGCTATTACCAAGCCTGCGACAATCTCAGGGAGCTGATATTATTGCGATGGTATCAGTTTGTGGTATCCCAAACTTCACCCGCTCTGTCGCCCATCCGGCTTTTTTTGCAGCCAAACATGCTATGAGTGGTTTCTGCAACACAATTTCACACCAGTTAAGTAAAGATAATATTCGCGTGACAGGGATATACCCTCCCGACTTTGAACTTAATGGGTTTGATGAAATTCTGGATGATCACACAACAATGGGTAAACAAATGTTGAATGGCCGTTCGGTATGGGAATCCATACGGTTTGTTCTGACCCAGCCCCGCAGTTGCCATATCAGTGCAATTTATTTTCAGGGACCGACTTTTGAAGATATGAAACAGTTATAGTCGTTCAGAATAATTTATTATTCATATTCTCCTACGGTTGATGATAATTCATCAACCGTAACACATATTTCTCATTACTCTTTCTAATTCATTACTCGGATTGTAAATAAAAAACTCACCTTCCATTAAAATTTGGGCATTTCTTTGAGCACCTGCATACGCTATATTTTTACCAGCAAGAATAATACTGAATTCAGATATTCCCGACAGATGTTCAATACGTACCGTAACATTATCATCACTACCGTTGCGGGAATAATGGATATCACTGGCAATAGTTCCAGAAAAACAACTAGCAGCAGCTAAACAACAACCACCCGAAACAGCAACCGATGAATGAACATTTTTGGGAGTAAGATATCTGATGCTGATATCACCTCCATTTACAGGAGGAGCAATAATCGCTATTTTGGGCTGAGTTATAGATTTTTTTAAATCATCCTCATTCATTAATTTCCCATCATGCTTAATAATTCCCATTTTACTCCCCATCCCTGATCTTATTGCCAAAATTTTTTCTTGTAATAATGTATTATTTTCAATTTCCTTGACACTTTCATAACCAGTGATCCCTAAATCTTTTGCATTGATAACGATCATGGGTACAACAACATCGATACAAGTAAGAGGAATATTATTAAATATATCAATTAAATTCCCTGTAGGGAAAATCGATGATGTTTTTGAACAGGCTGGAGACTCAAATAAAACATGAACTTCCGGAAAATCCCCAATAATACCGGGGATAGATGTTAATTGATATTCAGGAGACACATTAGTCATTGAACATAAAATATTTTTACGCGTATTAGTGTTATAAATATTTAGCCTGCCATCAGGCATTAGCAATTTCTCTTCAGGTAAACCTCTTATCACCAATGGTATTGATGAAGTCATATTTCCACAATTAACTTCCCATGATACCGTATTGCTATCTTTTTCAAGCTGGGCAAACGTACTAATAACTTTTTTAGATTTACCATCTATATCAATGATGAATGCTTTGTTGCTGGTAATCACTCTTCGGCCTAATCCATGTGATTGGGTATTGTCTTTAACAGTACCTAGCAAAGGAACACCCATTATGTGCCTAAGAATCTCTTCCTTTAATTCTCTTTTTTCTGGCAAATATTTTTGTAATACAACCACACCTGTAGAAGTCCCGCCTCTGACATAATAGAGTGGGATTTTAATTGGAATAGAACGTTTTTTCATAAATCTATCACTATCAATAAATTGAAACCATGGCCTGAAAATCATAAAAAACGTGGGATTGCAATAAAATTACATGACATCATTTTCAATTTAATTAATTATTTAAATCTTGAATGATGAAAAAATAGCAAAGCCATCAATAAATTGAAAATCATATTGCATTAGCAATAAACAAAACCTCAATGAAACAACATGCAATAAATATAAATGCATATAACACCAGATAACAATTTAATATTTAGTGAGTTAAGCACATGGCTAAAAAACACATCTTATAAAAAAACCACCATTGATGAAATTAACGACTTTCACAGTAAATATTTCAATAAAATCAAAACCATTTAAAAACATCGAATTTATTGTTGTATGATTATTGAAAAACATGATATACAGCTCAATGTATCTTGAGTGATAGAATATAGGAATAACAAACTCCCCAACCAAAGTTTTATTTTTAAAATAAGAAGAATATGCATCTCACTATTAAACAATAAGATTTATTGTCTCTTATTAAAATTAGGAGTAGTCATGAAGGATAAAGAACCTGACCAACTACGTCGCCTGTTAGTAAAAGCACCGCTGCTGGTTCCCTTATTCACAACACTTCCCGCCTCTGCAAAAGAAAGATTGGTGTCATATTTCATCGGAGATAAATCCCCCGATGCGATACCAACCGTCGGAAAAACGCTATTGCTGAAAAATGCTGACATGGTTGTGACTATGGATAAAGACAGGCGTGAAATTAAGAGAGGCTGCGTCTTTATTAAGGGCAATATCATTGTTGCTGTCGGGACAGAAAGCGAAGTACCGCAAACGGCCGATAGAGTTATCGATCTCAAAGGGCATATTGTTATTCCGGGCCTGATTAATACTCACCACCATATGTATCAGAGCCTGACCCGCGTCGTGCCATCGGCACAGGACGGCGAGCTGTTTACCTGGTTGACCGCACTGTATCCGATCTGGGAAAAACTGACTCCGGAGATGATGAAAGTGGCAACCAAAACGGCGATGGCTGAATTGATGCTTTCTGGCTGTACCACTTCCAGCGATCACCAGTATATCTACTCGAACGGCATCAAGCTTGATCACAGTATTGAGGCGGCACAGGAAATGGGGATGCGTTTCCACGCCTGCCGCGGCAGCATGAGTATGGGGAAAAAACAGGGCGGCCTGCCACCAGACTCCCTTGTTGAGAATGAGAAATTTATCCTGAAAGACACCCAGCGTGTGATTGAGCAGTTCCATGATGCTAAGCGCGGTGCGATGATCCGCATCGTGGTTGCACCTTGTGCTCCGTTTGCAGTAAGTGAAGGATTAATGCGTGAATCAGCAAAACTTGCCCGGGCGCACGGCGTTTCACTGCATACCCACTTGGCAGAAAACATCAGTGATATCGATTACAGCAAAAAAAACTTCAACAAAACCCCGGCTCAGTATGTGGAAGATCTTGAGTGGGTTGGTCACGATGTGTGGCACGCACATTGTGTGAAACTCGACGACTACGGCATAAAGCTGTTTGCCCGTACCGGCACCGGCGTAGCACACTGCCCTTGTTCCAACATGCGTCTGGGTTCCGGTATCGCACCAGTGCGACATATGCTGGATGCCGGAATGCATGTGGGGCTGGGAGTCGATGGCTCCGCCTCTAATGATAGTTCAGATATTATGGCAGAAGTGCGTCAGGCGCTGCTATTACAACGTGTCGGTTTCGGCCCGGAAGCACTAACTGCCCGTGAAGCGCTGGAAATCGCAACACTTGGGGGTGCAAAAAACCTCAACCGTGATGATATAGGTGCGCTGGCTCCGGGCATGATGGCAGATATTGCTGTGTTTAGCCTCAAAGGCATTGGCCTTGCAGGCGCACAGCACGATCCGGTCTCAGCGCTGGTGTTCTGTAACCCGGGTAAAGTAGCGTACAACATCATCAACGGCCGCATCGTAGTCGAAGACGGTAAAATAACTACCGTGGACGTTCCTGTCATTATTAAACAGCATAATCGCCTTGCCTACCAACTGGTTGAGGGTTAAACCAAAAAAGACTGATTGGGGCTTATATTGAGAAATATCATGTCATGATAACGTTTGGAGTCATGACCAATAAATTTACCCAATGTATTGAGAGAATTAATCCCATGCTCCGCATCTGGATAAAGAGACTGAATCAAAAAACGATAGGTCATTCTAAAACCGAAGAAATACACGATCAAGTGATAGGTACGTTAATTGCTTGTGAATACTATATTTCACAAGCAATCTAATCATTAGAATTATAACTATTTTTCTAGATTGGCGCGTGAGACTAATTAAAATAACCTTTTATCTCTTCCCTTTATAAATATCAATTTGTTATTTTTATTCTGCTTCTGTTATATATAAAATGATATTGAAGTTAAAATACCATACTTCTTCCAACAATTAAAATATCAAATAAACCTCAAACATAAAACTTCCAAACATTACCCCAAACCTTTACACTTAACTACCACCTACTGAAGTAGGTGGGTTAGCGCACTTCGGTGCCGACGACTGAAAGTCGTCGAATCACGCACCTCGTAAACGCGCATAGGTCAAAACATTAAAGTCAACGTCACCGTCTAAAGACGGTGGTTTTAACCTATCATATGGAAAAATAAATAGAATTTATTAAGCACATAGAAAATAAATAACAATATAAACTCTAATGTTAATTATTACTAACAAAAATCCTCAAGGAGTATACATTTAATGATGTAATATATTACACTTATGTAAACAGAGAGAAAAAAGAATCGTTAGTAATGATATAAATTGTATTTTAAAATAGGAGAAAAAAATGGCATGGATTTATGAAGTAAACAAAAGAGCATTTTATCATAACGAAAAATTTCAGTTTTATGCACTGTATGCGGGTGCACCAGGGTACAAGAATAATAGTGAACATGAATGCGTTTCAAATAAAGGGCCTCTTCCAAGAGGAAGATATAAAATTGGAGCACCTTTCAAACATCCACATTCTGGTCGTTATACTCTAAGGCTAACTCCTCATGAGACTAATTATATGTGTGGAAGGGCTGGATTTCTGATTCATGGTGATAATGGCCGCGGTACTGCTTCGAATGGTTGCATTGTCGCTCATCCAAGTTACAGACAAAAAATTTGGGAAAGTGGGGATAGGGAGCTTATTATAAAATGAAATTATTTCCATTTATCGCATTAATATCAACTTTCACCAGCATTTCTAGTTTCGCAAAAGTGTTACCGACTAATTGTATCAGCATTAATGAAACAGTTGGTATTGATATGACTAACTTTATGCTAAATGACTTTAAAGTAAAAAAAGAAGATATTATTTTAGGAAAAACAAAATCCGAACTATTATATTCAAATTCTGTAGGAATACCATTATCTACCTATTATGGAGAGCAGGAAAAGAAATCTGAAGGAGTAAATAGTGAAGATACTACAACCATAAGTGAATATGCACATACATTTCGGGAAAATAATGCAAAAAATATCATCATAAAATTCACTTACGAAAACATAGAGCATAAGCATAATGTTTTTCTGGCTTCAGCATTAGTAAATGATCATGATTGCGCTGTTAGATTTAATGGATATATCGTTGTAAAAAGAGAATTTTGATAAAACTTTTCTCTAAAATCACTGACGGATATTGTGATGAAGTTATCCAGATATATAGCAGAATCATATTAATATGATTCTGCTATATCTTTTCGAACAAGCTGCTGCAACCCAATAAACTCAAAAGCCCCGGTCAGTCATAACCGGGGCTTTATATCATTGCTTGAGAGTAAACCCTACATCACACTTTTCGCCTGCTGGACGATCTCAATCAGTGGCTGTGGCCAGACACCGAGGAGCAGGACCAGTAACGCAGTGAGTAACACGACAATACCACCAGAGGTTCGGGCCCAGTTTCTTGGGGTATCACGGTTCAGTGCTTTTGGTGCTGGCAGGTATAAACTCACCATCACACGCAGGTAGAAGTAAAGGCCAATCGCACTTCCCAATACTACCGCGCCAGTCAACCACCACAGTCTGGCTTCAACACCTGTTGCGATAACATAGAATTTACCGATAAAACCAAATGTCAGCGGTATACCTGCCAGTGACAGCATCATAATAGTCATGACAGCGGATAAAATTGGCCTGTGCCAGAACAAACCACGATAGGAGAACAGTGATTCCGCGTCAGGGCCTCGGTATGGGCTGGACATCAGGCTGACCACGCCAAATGCGCCAATGCTGGCGAGCAGATAACCAGCCAGATAAACCCCGGCTGTTTCTTCTGCTAGTTTGTGATCTTTAATGGCTATCAAGACCACCAGCAAATATCCCAGATGTGCAATGGATGAATAACCGAGCAGGCGTTTGATATTACTCTGCGTCAGTGCCAGCAGGTTACCAAACAGGATTGAGGCTATTGCAATCACCGTGAGTACAATACGCAGAGTTTCACTGTCTGTGACAGGTGCCTGCACAAACAAACGCATCACAACAGCAAAGATTGCCACTTTACTCGCCGTTGCCAGAAAGGTCGATACCGGTGCTGGCGCGCCCTGATACACATCCGGCGTCCAAAGCTGGAAGGGAACGAGGGAAAGCTTGAAACCCAGCCCGACAATCATCATTCCCAGCCCTGCCAGAATCAGCGGCTCATGAAGTTTGCTGTCGCTCAGGCTTCTGCCCAGTGATGCGAAGGACAAATCGCCTGATTCAGCATACAGCAGAGCAATACCGAACAACAGGAACGAGGATGCCGCCGCAGACAGCAGCATATATTTGATACTCGCTTCCAGTGAGCGTTTCTGGCGGAATGCATAACCAATCAGACCAAACAGCGGCAGAGTGATTAACTCAATACCGATAAACAACGATGCCATGTGATTGGCCGCAGAAAGCAGAATACCGCCAACAGCTGCAATCAACACCAGCAGGTAAAATTCTTCTTTGTTATCGGGATAATTTTCCAGCCACGAATAGGCAAATGTCGTCGTCGCAAGGCTCGCAATCAGCACCAGTGCTGTATAGAACATGGCAAAGCGATCCACATGGAGCAACGGAGTGACATCCATCGGTTCCTGTTGCCCGACAAAATAGAGAGAAAGCAGTGCCAGATTCAGGCCAATTACCGTCAGGGTAACGTTGGTGAAATGATCGCGTCGCCATGCAATGGACAGCATCACAACCACCACCGTCAATCCGACGATTAATAGCGGCAACAGTGCGATCAATTGTTCAGAAGTTATTGTCATGGCAAATTACGGCCTTGTAGTTAAAAGTGAAGCTGAATACCAATTCTGGATGTTGCTCATTGCCGCTGCCGAAGTATCAAGAATCGGTTGTGGATAAACACCAAGAATAACCAGCAGGGCACCCAGCAGCAGCAAAATGGAAATTTCTCGTGCATCCATCCGTGGCAATGGCTCATCAGATTTTGGCGTACCATAGTGAGCTTTCTGCATCAGGTACAGAGCATATACGGAGGCGAAAACCAGACCAAACACAGATACCGTAGCAATCAGGGTAAATTTACCGAAACTGCCGAACAGGATCATAATCTCACCCACAAAGTTACCGGTGCCCGGCATACCTAATGTTGCTACCGCAAAGAACAGAGATATGGCCGGCAACAGCTGAATTCGTCCCCATAGGCCACCCATCTGACGCAAATCACGGGTATGCAGGCGTTCATAGAGCTGACCACACAGAATAAACAGCCCGGCCGCTGACAAGCCGTGGGCAATCATCTGGATAACGGCACCCTGATAAGCCAGTTGACTGCCGGTATAGATAGCGATCAAAACGAAGCCCATATGCGAAACACTGGTGTAAGCAATCAGACGTTTGATATCGGTCTGACTGAAAGCCATCCATGCACCGTAGAAGATACCAATGACACCCAGCCACATCGCGATTGGTGCAAATTCCGCAGAAGCCTGAGGAAACAGAGGCAAACCAAAACGCAACAAGCCATATGCCGCTGTTTTCAACAAAATCCCCGCGAGGTCAACAGAACCTGCCGTTGGTGCCTGACTGTGAGCGTCCGGCAACCAACCATGCAAAGGTACAACAGGCATTTTCACAGCGAACGCGATGAAGAATCCCAGCATCAGCAGATACTGAACAGTATGTGACATCGGGGTATCCAGCAGTTTTTCATAGCTGAATGACCACTCACCGGTTGCATCGTGGTAAATGAATGCCAGTGCCAGAATCGAAATCAGCATCACCAGACCGCTGGCCTGAGTATAAATGAAGAATTTCGTCGCTGCCGTAATACGGGTTTTGCCCTGTGATCCTCTGTGACCCCAAAGTGCAATCAGGAAGTACATCGGAACCAGCATCACTTCCCAGAAGAAGAAGAACAGGAACAGGTCAATGGCAAGGAAGACTCCCATCACGCCACCGAGGATCCACAGCAGGTTCAGATGGAAGAAACCCTGATACGGCTGGTTTTCGTTCCACGAACAGAGAATCGCCATTAAACCCAGCAGCGCAGTCAGGACTACCATCAAGAGTGACAGACCATCCAAAGCCAAATGAATGGAGATGCCAAAGCGTGGTATCCACGGCATCAGAAATTCTGATTGCCACTGTGGAATGCCTTGTGGGTTGGTCAGCGTATAGCCTCCCTGCATCCAGAGGTACAGAGAAAGCAGCAGAGTCAGCCCCATCGCAAGAGACGCTATCCAACGCGGCACACGGGTGCCGAAGCGCTCTGCCTGCCAACACAGCAGGCCTCCGATGAAGGGCAGAAGAATTAGCCAAGGTAGTAGCATGGCGCAATGTGTCCCTTAATTAAACCAAAAGCAGCAGAGCTAAAACCAGCACTGCACCCAACCCTATAGAGGTAGCGTACCAACGAACCTGTCCGTTCTCACTCAAACCAAGTCCCTTATTGCCCCAGCGTGACAATATTGCAGGGATATTCATCAGTGAGTTCAGAGGATCATTCCGTAACAGTTGTGTAATACCTTTGAATGGTTTCACAAATACCCAATCATACAGAGCATCAAAACCCCAGGCATGGAACCACCATGTTGAGAAGAAACGCCCCGGAGCACTGTTGGCAATTGCATTGACCAAACTACGTTTACCAAGGTACAACGCGGCAGCCAGCAAAATACCCAGCACAGCAACCACACCGGAAACAATCTCCAGCGTCATCTTGCCATCATGCCCTTGCGCACCATTACCCGGCAGAATACCTGTCAGCGGTTGTTCAATCAAAGCACCAACAAATGTGGACAGGAGCAGCAGCACTGACAACGGCAGCGTATGGGTAATACCTTTAACTGAATGCGCTTTGGTATTTTCTTTCCCGTGGAACACAATGAAGATCATGCGGAAGGTATACAGAGAGGTCATCAATGCACCTATCAGACCTGCCAGCATCAGGTTCATATGACCATTTGCCAGCGCGCCCCACAGGATTTCGTCTTTACTGTAAAAGCCTGCTGTCAGCAACGGCAGGGCAGACAAAGCCGAACCACCCACCAGGAAACAGAGATAAACAAACGGAATACGTTTGCTCAGGCCACCCATTTTGAAGATGTTCTGCTCATGATGACAGGCAAGAATGACCGAACCGGAAGCAAGGAACAGCAGAGCTTTGAAGAAGGCATGAGTCATCAGATGGAAAATCGCCGCATCCCATGCCTGTACGCCCAACGCCAGAAACATGTAACCAATCTGGCTCATGGTGGAATAAGCAAGTACACGCTTGATGTCCGTCTGTACCAGTGCCGCAAAACCCGCCAGCAACAGGGTAACAGCACCAATAATACCCACCAGATGCAGAATATCTGGCACCATCAGGAACAGAGCATGGCTGCGGGCGATCAGATAGACACCGGCTGTTACCATTGTTGCTGCGTGGATCAGAGCAGAAACCGGTGTCGGGCCAGCCATCGCATCTGCCAGCCATGTCTGTAATGGCAACTGAGCAGATTTACCTACTGCACCACCCAGAATCATCAGGGTTGCCCATGTGATTGCTGTAGAACCGGCTTCAATATGCTGCGGTGCCAGTACCGCCAGTTCGCGGAAGCTCAGCGTACCCAGCTGGTCATAGAGGATAAACATACCGATGGCAAGGAATACGTCACCCACACGGGTTACGATAAAGGCTTTCATTGCCGCTGCACCGTTGGCTGGCGTTTTGTAATAAAAGCCAATCAGAAGGTAACTGCACAGCCCTACCCCTTCCCAACCGAGGTACATCAGCAGCATGTTATCTGCCAGAACCAGAACCACCATACTGGCGATAAACAGGTTGGTATAAGCGAAGAAACGGGAATAACCTTCTTCACCACGCATATACCATGAAGCATAAGTGTGGATCAGAAAACCGACACCGGTGACTACACTCAGCATGGTTAATGACAGGCCATCCAATACCAGATTAACCGGAATACTGAAACTGTCTACGCTCATCCAGTTCCACAATGTCTGGCTATAGACAAACCCACCAGCTTCATTCTGAGTATGGAAATCCATCCCGACCCAAAGAGTAACCAATGCGGCCAGCCCGACAGAACCGATTCCAACGGTCGCTGACAGATTTTCAGACCAGCGGCCGCGGGAGAATGCCAGCAGCAAAAATCCCAGCAGTGGCAACAGAATTGTTAAATAGAGTAAGTTCATCCGCGCATCTCACTGACTATATCAATATTCAGGTTCTGGCGACGACGGTACAGCTGTAGTAACAGAGCCAGACCGATACTCGCCTCGGCAGCTGCCAGTGTAATGGCCAGAATGTACATCACCTGACCATCAGGCTGGAGCCAATAGCTACCGGCAACAATAAATGCCAGCGCTGAAGCATTGATCATGATTTCCAGCCCGATCAGCATAAATAGCAGATTACGACGGATAATCAGGCAAGTGAAACCCAATGCAAACAGAATAGCCGCCAGAATCAGACCATGTTCCAAAGGTATCATTATTGGTCCTCCACACGATTGCTGAGTACTTCACCCTGACGACTTTCACGACCAACGTGGTAAGCCACCACCAGCCCTGCCAGTAATAACAGGGATGCCAGCTCTACTGCCAGTACGTAAGGACCGAACAGACTGATACCCACTTCTTTGGCACTGACCACTTCGCCACTGATTGCAGCTTCAGGCAGGCTGTGAATAGCAAAGATCAGGATAACCAGTAAAATGGACGAAAGGATTACAGGCCCAATCCAGGCTCTCGGCTTCAGCCATTGTCTTTCCTGATCAGCGACTGATTTACCAAGATTCAGCATCATCACAACAAAGACGAACAACACCATGATCGCCCCGGCATAAACGATGATTTCCAGTGCACCGGCAAAATAAGCGCCCAGAGAAAAGAACACGACTGAAAGCGCCAGCAGGGAAATAATCAGGTACAGCAACGCATGTACGGGATTGGTGTGCGTTATTACCCTGAGTGTTGCCAGAATGGCAATCAACCCTGCGATATAAAATGCAAATTCCATGAATATCGCTCCTTATGGCAACAGGCTTTTAACGTCGATAGGTTTGGCTTCATTGTCGGCTTCGCCTTTGTCTTTGCCATCAATCGCCATACCTGATTTACGATAAAAGTTATAGTCAGGGTATTTACCCGGCCCGGAAATCAGCAGGTCTTCTTTTTCATACACCAAATCCTGACGGTTGAATTCACCCAGTTCAAAATCCGGTGTCAACTGGATCGCCGTAGTCGGGCAGGCTTCTTCACATAGTCCACAGAAAATGCAGCGTGAGAAGTTGACACGGAAAAACTCCGGATACCAGCGACCGTCTTTATGTTCGGCTTTTTGCAGGGAGATACACCCCACCGGACAGACGGCTGCACACAGGTTACAGGCAACACAACGCTCTTCACCGTCAGGGTCACGCGTCAGAACGATGCGCCCACGGTAACGGGGTGGCAAATAAACCGGTTCTTCCGGATACATTTTTGTTTCGCGTTTATGGAAGGCATGAAGCCCTATCATCCAAATACTGCGTACCTGGGTGGCGAAACCAACCAATAACTCTTTTAATGTCATGGTTTAATCACCCCTTTATTGAGCGTTGTACAAAATCACTGCGGCAGTCGCCAGCAGGTTGAGTAAAGTTAACGGCAAGCAAATTTTCCAGCCGAATGACATCACCTGGTCATAACGCGGACGCGGTAACGCAGCACGGATTAGAATGAACATCATCATGAAAAATGCTGTTTTCAGCGCAAACCAGACGAATGGAGGCAGGAAAGGCCCATGCCAGCCACCAAAGAAGAGTGTGACGATTAAAGCGGACACCGTCACAATACCGATATATTCACCCACAAAGAACATACCGAATTTCATGCCGGAATATTCAATATGATAACCATCAGCCAGCTCCTGCTCTGCTTCCGGCTGGTCAAAGGGGTGACGGTGACATACTGCAACTGCCGCGATGGCGAACGTCAGAAAGCCAAAGAACTGCGGGATAATATTCCACAGATGCTGCTGGGAGTTCACAATCTCCACCATGTTGAAAGAGCCGGCCTGAGCGACGACTCCCATCATGGACAGACCAATGAAAACTTCATAACTCAGTGTCTGTGCTGATGCCCGCATTGCGCCTAACAGCGAATATTTGTTATTACTCGACCATCCGGCGAACAACACCGCATAAACAGCCAGACCTGCCATCATCATGAAAAACAGGATACCGATGTTCAGATCTGCCGCCATCCATGTCGGACTAACCGGTACAATGGCAAAAGCCAGTAACAGAGAGCAGAAACCAACGATAGGAGCCAGAGTAAAGATCATCCGGTCTGAGAAGCGTGGTGCCCAGTCTTCTTTGAAGAACATTTTGATCATGTCAGCAACAAGCTGTAATGAGCCGCCCCACCCTACACGGTTTGGCCCATAGCGATTCTGGAACAGCCCAAGAAGACGGCGTTCGCCGAAACTCATGAACGCTCCGCAGACAACCACAACCAGCAGAATGACAATCGCTTTAAGGACAGAAATCAAAATTTCAGTCAATTCGGGAGTAAGCCAGTTCATTATGCAACCTCCCGTAAGTTATTGACTGCTCTGCCTGCCAGAACCGGCGGAATACCCGGCATTCCCAATGGCAGGCCAATCTGACCCTGAGCAAGATTGCTGCTCAGGCGCACCGCTAAGCGCAATTGCTGCCCCGAACAATCAAATTCCATCATGGAACCTTCTTTCACATTAAGATGTTCAGCATCCTGACGGTTCATCATTACATACGGCTCAGGCATACGCTCCTGAATGACATCTGCCCGCTGGGATAACTCCTCACTACCAAACAGATGGAAATAAGGTGCGATGTACCATTCATTTTTCTGCGCGCTAAAGGCTGCCGGAATGCTGTCAAAGTAGTTCAGACCACCATCCACTGTCTCAATCAGGCGTACGCCGGGATCGCCGAAACGCAGCTTACCGCCCACTTCTGCCTGGAATTTATTCCATGCCTGTGGTGAGTTCCAGCCCGGCGCCCACGCAAACGGGATTTGCTGACGATCCGCAAACGGGCTGTTATTCCCTTCCATTGAGAAGGCAAACGCCGTATCAATATCTTGCGGCTGACGCTGTTCATGAACACTAACATTGGCAAGCATGGCTGTACGGCCACTGTAACGATGAGGTGAACGAGCCAGTTTTTGACCACGAATACGGAATGTGGCATCCGGTGCAGCATTGACGATGCCCTTGAATTGCGGCATTTCTTTGACACAAGCTTCAATCACATGGTCAAGCTGAGTCCAGTCCGTCTGACGCTGTGTATAGGTTGTATGCAGAGAGTGCATCCAGCGCCAGCTTTCCAGCATGACAACAGATTTGTCATAGAATGCAGGCTCATATACCTGGAAGTATCGCTGCGCACGACCTTCCTGATTCACCAGCGTGCCATCGCTTTCTGCAAAACTGGAAGCAGAGAGGATCAGATGAGCTTTATCCATAATGGCGGTATGCTGATGATCAACAACAATCAGGTTTTTCAGGCTATTCAGTGCACTGTCAATCTTATCGGCAGGAGCGTGACGGTAGAGATCGTTTTCCATCACGATAGCCGTGTCTGAATCGCCTTTAGCAATACGCTGTAAAGCAACATCCAGCGACTGCGCCTCCATCATCGCCAGACCAAGGCTGTTCGCATAGGCGGCTACATAGGAAAGACCGACATTGGCTCCGCTGTCTTTCAGTGCCCATGCGATATTAGCGGCAGCCTGAATCAGGGTATCACTGCCTGCATTACTGCCACTGATAATCAGTGGTTTTTTCGCTCCACGCAGTGCCTGAGCAACGATTTCTACTTTCGTTTTCAGTTCATCCGGTAGGTCATTGACAGCAGGGGCAATACTATTCAGGGCATGTGCCACGGCAAAGCCGAACCGGGCCTGATCATCAACGGGTGCACGATAATTCCACGCTGCGATATCGTCCAGACGGGTATCATCAACGCTGGTCAGGAACAGCGGATATTTGGCATGTTGACCAATATTCATCACTGCTGCAATTTGCCAGTCCGCTACTTTTTGAGCTGCGGCCATTTCACGGGCTTTACCCTTAACCGCCTGACGTACCGACAGCGCCATTCGGGCACCTGTCTGTGTCAAATCTTCACCCAACACTAACACAGCGTCGTAATCTTCGATCTCCCGCAGAGATGGCGTATAAACCCCGCCCTGTTGCAGAATTTCCAGCATCATGTCGAGACGGTGCTGCTCTTCTGCTGAAATACCGCTATAGAAATTCTCCGCACCCACTAACTCACGCAGTGCAAAGTTACTTTCGATGCTGGCACGCGGCGAGCCGATACCAATCGCGTTTTTCGCCTGACGCAGAATATCCGCCCCACCCTGCATCACCTGCTCGGCATTCAGTGAGATCCACTGATCACCACGAAGCTGTTGTGGCTGACGAGGGCGATCACCACGATTGACATAGCCATAACCAAAGCGGCCACGGTCACACATGAAATAGTGGTTAACCGTGCCGTTATAGCGGTTTTCAATGCGGCGTAATTCTCCGTAACGTTCTCCGGGACTGGTGTTACAGCCGATACTGCACTGCTGGCAGATGCTCGGCGCGAACTGCATATCCCATTTACGGTTATAACGCTCAGAGTGCGTTTTATCGGTAAATACCCCTGTCGGGCAAACTTCGACTAAGTTACCGGAAAATTCACTTTCCAGCGTGCCATCTTCAGGGCGGCCAAAGTAGATATTGTCATGTGCACCATAAACACCCAAATCCGTACCATCCGCATAATCTTTGTAGTAGCGGACACAACGGTAACAGGCGATACAGCGGTTCATTTCATGAGCAATAAATGGACCCAGTTCCTGATTCTTGTGTGTGCGTTTGGTAAAACGGTATTTACGGAATGAATGCCCCGTCATCACCGTCATATCCTGCAAATGGCAGTTACCACCTTCTTCACAGACAGGACAGTCATGAGGATGGTTAGTCATCAGCCATTCCACCACACTTGCGCGGAACTGTTTTGCTTCTTCATCATTAATGGAGATATACGTACCATCTGAGGCCGGCGTCATACAGGACATCACCAGACGACCACGTGTATCTTCCGCGTTCTGATATTGCTTAACCGCACACTGGCGGCAAGCGCCAACGCTTCCCAGCGCCGGATGCCAGCAAAAATAAGGGATATCAAGCCCCAGCGAGAGGCAGGCTTGTAACAGGTTATCAGCCCCGTTTACATCATAATTTTTGCCGTCTACATGTATCGTAGCCATAGTCAGCATGCTTCCCAATGGCCTGCCGTGGCAGGCGTTAATCAAAAATTCTTCTCTACCAACGCTGCTTAAGCAGATTTGGCTGGATGCCTGCAATCAGGCTGGTATTCCCGTAATCTCTGGTGACAATCCCCGCCTCAAATTCTTCGCGGAAGTACTTGATTGCACTTTGCAAAGGTTCTACGGCACCGGGAGCATGAGCACAGAAAGTTTTGCCGGGGCCGAGGAAGCGACAGAGCTGCTCCAGTGTTTCGATATCACCGGGCTGGCCTTTCCCTTCTTCAATGGCACGGAGGATTTTGACACTCCAGGGCAGACCATCACGGCATGGCGTACACCAGCCACAGGATTCACGGGCGAAAAATTCTTCAAGATTACGGGTCAGGGAAACCATATTGATCTCATGATCAACTGCCATTGCCAGCGCGGTGCCTAAACGACTTCCGGCTTTAGCGATGTGTTCGAAATCCATCGGCAGATCAAGATGTTCTTCGGTCAGAAAGTCGGTTCCTGCTCCCCCCGGCTGCCAGGCTTTAAATTTAAGCCCGTCACGCATACCACCAGCATAATCTTCGAGAATTTCGCGGGCAGTGGTGCCAAATGGCAGTTCCCATAAGCCCGGGTTTTTGACCCGGCCGGAGAACCCCATCAGTTTAGTGCCGGCATCTTTACTTTTGCCTTCACTTAAACCGATGTACCACTCTTTACCGTGTTCAAGAATAGCCGGAACATTACACAGGGTTTCTACGTTATTGACGCAGGTTGGTTTTCCCCAGACACCTGCTGTTGCCGGGAATGGTGGTTTGGAACGAGGGTTAGCACGACGCCCTTCAAGAGAGTTAATCAGTGCAGTTTCTTCACCACAGATATAACGTCCCGCGCCGGTATGCACAAACAGCTCAAAATCAAAACCACTACCCAGAATATTCTTGCCAAGTAACCCTGCTGCTTTCGCTTCTTCAATGGCTTTACGCAGATGAACAGCAGCTTCAACATATTCACCGCGCAGGAAGATATAACCGCGATATGCTTTCAGCGCGAAAGCACTTATCAGCATTCCTTCCACCAGCAAATGCGGTAATTGCTCCATCAGAAGGCGGTCTTTATAAGTTCCCGGCTCCATTTCATCGGCATTACACAACAGATAGCGAATGTTCATGCTTTCATCTTTCGGCATCAGGCTCCACTTCAACCCCGTGGAAAAGCCCGCGCCACCGCGCCCTTTCAGGCCAGCATCTTTCACCAGTGTGGTAATTTCATCAGGAGCCATGCCCTTCAGTGCTCTTTCGGCTCCCTTGTAACCATTTTTGCTACGGTATTCATCCAGCCAGACAGGTTGTTGATCATCACGCAACCGCCATGTCAGGGGATGAGCTTCCGCTGTGCGGATAATTTCTTTCACTCCTGAATGCGTTGTCATTGATACTGCTCCAGCAATTTTTCAATTTCTTCGGGTTTCACATAACTATGAGTGTCATCGTCAATCATCATAGTCGGCCCCTTGTCACAGTTACCC
Source organism: Xenorhabdus sp. PB30.3 (assembly GCF_963895965.1). Lineage (NCBI taxonomy): Bacteria > Pseudomonadati > Pseudomonadota > Gammaproteobacteria > Enterobacterales > Morganellaceae > Xenorhabdus > Xenorhabdus sp. PB30.3. The sequence continues at coordinate 23,276 of NZ_CAWQMW010000138.1, forward strand.
AGACAGCAGGTTGGCAATAATGTGAAACGGCCATCTGTCGTGGTTTGCCCCGGCCGGATGCTCAGGTGTTTTTCAATTGCCGCCTGAACCCCCTGAAAGCCCGTAATGTGACAAACAACACTGTCACAATAACGAATGATATGGCGGCCTACCGGCTGACGGTAAATCTGGCTGTAGAATGTCGCCACGCCTTCCACATCACTGGCGGGAATGCCTAATACTTCTGCAATGGCCGAAATTGCACCATCCGGCACCCAGCCACGCTGTTTCTGTACAATTTTCAGTGCTTCGATTGACGCTGCACGCGGATCTTCGTAGTGGTGTTTTTCCTGCTCGATAGCATCACGTTCCCCGGCACTCAGTACAAACTCATCCGGTATCTGAGTGTCTGTCACGTTGACCACATCAAGGCGTGCCTGCTTGTTTGCGTTAAATTCACTTTGCATCGTTAGCGATCCACATCAGACATAACAAAATCGATACTACCCAGATAAACGATCAGGTCAGAAACCAGACTGCCGCGGATCACCGAAGGGATCTGTTGTAAATGTGCGAAACTCGGTGTGCGGATACGGGTACGGTAACTCATGGTGCTACCATCACTGGTCAGGTAATAGCTGTTGATACCCTTAGTCGCCTCAATCATCTGGAATGATTCATTGGCTGGCATGACCGGCCCCCATGACACTTGCAGGAAGTGGTTAATCATGGTTTCGATATGTTGCAGGGTGCGCTCTCTTGGCGGCGGCGTGGTCAGTGGATGATCAGCCTTGAACGGGCCTTCCGGCATATATTTCAGACACTGCTCAAGGATGCGCATACTCTGACGGATCTCTTCCACTTTCAGCATCACGCGGTCATAACAATCGCCGTTGTAACCAACCGGTACTTCAAAGTCGAAATTTTCATAACCGGAATAAGGACGCCATTTGCGCACATCAAACTCAATACCGGTTGCACGCAGACCCGCGCCTGTCACGCCCCAGTCCAGTGCCTGCTTCGCATTGTAGGCAGCAACACCGACAGAACGCCCTTTCAGGACACTGTTTTTCAGCGCCGCCTTGACATAGGAATTCAAACGTTTCGGCAGCCAGTTCAGCAAGTCACGCAGCAGTTTATCCCAGCCTCGTGGCAGGTCATGAGCAACACCACCGATACGGAACCAGGCCGGATGCATACGGAAGCCAGTAATGGCTTCAACAACATCGTAAACCTTCTGGCGGTCAGTAAAGGCGAAGAACACGGGGGTCATCGCACCAACGTCCTGAATAAAAGTACTGATATAAAGCAGATGGCTGTTGATGCGGAACAGTTCAGACAGCATGACGCGGATCGCTTTCACACGCTCAGGCACCTCAATACCCGCCAGTTTTTCAACCGCAAGTACATAAGGCATTTCGTTAACGCATCCCCCCAGATATTCAATCCGGTCGGTATAAGGAATGTAACTGTGCCATGACTGACGCTCACCCATTTTTTCCGCACCGCGGTGGTGGTAGCCGATGTCAGGAACACAATCAACGATCTCTTCACCATCAAGCTGAAGAATGATGCGGAATGCACCATGCGCTGACGGGTGATTTGGCCCGAGGTTAAGAAACATGAAGTCCTCATTTTCGGTTCCACGCTTCATGCCCCACTCTTCTGGTTTGAAAGTCAGGGCTTCCATTTCCAGATCTTCTTTCTGTTTGGTCAACATGAAAGGATCGAATTCCGTGGCGCGAGCTGAATACTCTTTACGCAACGGATGACCTTCCCAAGTGGGTGGCATCAGAATACGACGTAAATTCGGATGACCATTAAATGTAATGCCGAACATTTCCCACGTTTCACGTTCGTACCAATTGGCATTCGGGAAAATTGACGTGATAGTCGGGATATTCAGGTCTTTCTCATCAAGTGCGACTTTCAACATAATGTCACGATTACGCTCGATGGAAAGCAGGTGATAAAACACCGAAAAATCTGCCGCCGGCAGACCTTCCCGGTGAGAACGCTGACGCTCATCAACGCCATGCAAATCAAACAGCATGACATAAGGTTTGGGCAACTTTCTCAGGAACGTGATTACTTCCGTTAACCGTTCCCGCTTAATCCAGACAACCGGCATACCAGTGCGGGTAGGCTGGACAGTAAACGCATCAGGGCCAAATTGGCGATTAAGCTCACTTACGACCGGATCATCAATGTGATCTCTGGTTTCCCAAGCAGGCCGTACGCTTTCTTGCGCTATCTGATCTGTCATCATTCTTCACCACAACGCTTGATCAGGGTTTAATGTGATCGCAACATAATCTTGAGTTACGACATTGCTCTGGTTATTTTTATGGCTAAAAAGCCTTAAAATAGCGGCTAAAAGCCTTAAATTTCATCTGGGGTACGCAGGTTTTTCACTGCGATACGTTCACCACGCTTCCGTTCTCTTTCTGATTGCATATTTGCGCGGTAAACCCCCTGATCACCAACGACCCATGACAGCGGGCGGCGCTCTTTGCCAATAGACTCCTGCAATAACAGCAGTGCCTGCATATAGGCTTCAGGGCGCGGTGGACAGCCGGGAATGTAGACATCGACGGGAATAAACTTATCAACTCCCTGCACTACAGAATAAATGTCGTACATTCCGCCTGAGTTTGCACAGGCTCCCATCGAAATAACCCACTTAGGCTCCAGCATCTGGTCATATAAACGCTGGATCACAGGTGCCATCTTGACAAAGCATGTACCTGAGATAACCATGAAATCAGCCTGACGGGGAGATGCCCGCAGTACTTCAGCGCCGAAACGGGCAACGTCATGAACTGCGGTAAAAGACGTCACCATTTCTACATAACAACAGGAAAGGCCAAAGTTATAAGGCCACAGGGAATTCTTTCTTCCCCAGTTCACCATGTCATGCAGAGCATGTTCTAATTTACCCATATAGACACTACGGTGGACGTGCTGCTCCAGAGGATCGCTGACAAGCTCCTGCTTTTGCAGGGGGTAACGGTCATTCTCACCGTTCGGATCTATGCGGGTGAGCGTATAATCCATCTTTATGCCTCGCTATTACTGCATTTGACTGTTGTTGGTATTAACATTGGTGGTACTGACATCAGCGGTATGAACATCAGCACTGGAATGACTAACCTGACGTCTTGAACGTGCGGGTGTCCAGTTCAGTGCTCCGATGCGAGCCAGATAAACCAGGCCTGCTAATAAGACCAAAATGAAAATACTTGCTTCGGCAAAGCCCAGCCAGCCACTCTCTTTGATAGAGACTGACCACGCGTATAAGTAAAGGGCTTCAACATCGAAGATGACAAAAAACATGGCAACCAGATAAAATTTCGCCGACAGACGTAGACGGGCACTGCCGACAGAATCGATACCCGATTCATAAGGGACGTGTTTTGCTCTGGCTTTTGCTCTGCCCCCAAGAAAGTACGCTCCCAGTAACATGAACGCAGCCAATCCAAGAGCACCTATCAAGAAAATCGCAAATGCCCAGTTATGGGCCAAAACTCCAGTAGATGTAGACATACTCGTTGCTTACTCATCAAAAGTGGTGTCAAGGTGTCTGCTCTTTTAACCGGCAGTGTTGCACCACATCGATTCATGGGAAGGGATAACAACCAAATCTGAAACAGTGCTAATCAATCTCTTGAAAGGCATGGATCATTTTGGTTTTTATTCCTCTCAACAATTTTGTCAGTTACGACAAATATGCTTACTAATTTATTTTACAAAGCACAAACTTTTGATTAACGAATTGTGCTGGTGTATCGCTAAAACGTGTCAGTAGGACAAAAAACTAACAACACACTATAACTAGTCTAACCGATAACTCGACTTTACTACACTATTATCTCAGGAAAAACCTGTCTTTCCACTGTACAGGGGGGGATATTTTTATGATCAAGTGCACAGTTTCATTGAAAAACATTCAACAACAGAACAATTTTCATTCAACCATTAATGGACTGTTTCTAAAAGAAACAATTTGAGTTTAATTACACGACTATTTCTGAAAATAGATCTATTTTATCAGTTTAAAAAATGAAAGTTGTTAACAAATAAACATTACATTAACTAAAATTAGAAAGGATAATAAAATTAATAAGGGATATTTCTGACAGTAAATATCAGCAATTAGAATGGAAACAGGAAAAGGTTATTAATATATATTTAGAAACAGGCTAATATTTCCACAAATAAAATGGAAATATTAGCCTATAAAACACACGTAATATTACTCGTTTATATTTTCGACTGAGGATTCTTCAATGGATTCAAGAGAGTCATCAGATTCATCAATATCATCTGTTTCATCTGATTCAATGGATGTCACGGTATAAGGTGTTTTCTTATTTTCTATAGCATCAAAAACTGTCAGAACTGATTCATTTTGTTCATTACTGTTTCGATACAAGAAGAACTGTATTTCAGGCAAACGCGGCAGCCCTTCACTCTCACCCAAAATTCTTAAGTCAGCATTCTGCATTTCCAAAGGACGGGCAGTAATACCAACCTCTGCATTAACAGCAGAGCGAACAGCGGATAAGGATGCAGCTTCATAGGCAATACGCCACGGAATACCACTCATATCAAGAGTATCAAGTGCGATTTGACGGAAAGTGTTCGTTTCGTCCATCACAACCAGAGGAACCGGCTCATTCACCTGTAACTGGAAGTCAGGCGCACAGTGCCACAATACCGGTGAAGAACGAAGTACAGTACTAGGATGATGATTAATTTTTGCTGTGGTTAATGCTAAATCAATTTCATGGTTATCCAGCATACTTTCAATAAATTGACTACGTTTAATACGTACATCAACAGCAATACGCGGATAGACAGAAGCAATACGGTTTAACAGGAAAGGAAGCAGAGTATCGACTGTATCGTCAGACGCTCCAATTCTGAGTTCTCCGTCTGCATCATTATATGTCAATGATGCGGTAGCATCGTCATTAGCACGCAGGATTTGGCGTGCATAACCAAGAAGTTGAAGCCCATGCTCGGTAAGGAGCTTATTACGTCCGTGGCGAGCAAATAATTCTCTGCCCACTAAATGTTCCAAACGTTGCATTTGCTGACTAACAGCCGATTGCGTTCTGCAAACTGCTGCTGCTGCTGCTGCAAAAGTATTTAAGTCAGCAACGGCAACGAAAGTCCTTAGCAGATCGAGATCGAGGTTTATTATCTGACGATTTGCATTTATCATTGTTTATTCATCACTTTTTTTTGATTTTAATTACTAACTAACCTGGTGTTTTTACTTCAGCAGTATCAAATAAAATAATACCAATTCTGACACTACTCTACTCTATTAAAGAGGGCAAAGGTTTACTGCATTTTTTTACTACTTATATCATCATGGGTTTTATTTTCTCCTTTCTTAACAAAATTTATGCAATCACTGAATTAATGGCTAGGTATAAAACCTATTTACCTTACATAACCACCAATTTCCAGTACAAATAGTCTTTTTCTGACTTGCTTCAAAGAATAACATAACTTCAATTCGCAAAACTTAACCAAAGCAAACAATATTAGTATTTTTAATGAATTAATGCTTTTATTGAAAAGTCATGAAAATGTTACAGGTAAAAATTCAAAAAGATTCTCGAAGTATCTAAGATAAAAACCTTAATTAATTTTATGTCGGCAAAGATAAATTATAAGAATACATTATACAAATTATCTTACTTTTATTGACAATTCAGCCTTCCTTTATGATTTAAACTAAAAATCAGCATCATTCCTTATCTTTTAACAGTTCGCCAACTAAAAACACCTCATTATATAGAATTAAGTTCCGACATATACAAAACAACAGGAACTATAAACTAAATAAACTCATGTTTTTAGACAGCAGGCTTATCCATTAGACTTTAAAACAACCGTTTTAACCAAAGATATCATAGGCTCTTCAAAAGACTGACAGAGAGGAGTACATTGAACATTAGATTTTTTGTAAGCCGGATAAAATCCACTTTTGCCAAGAAAAAGGTTAAGGCATCCTATGTTTTCCATTAATAAATCCAGCAAATTAGATAATGTCTGCTATGACATTCGAGGTAACGCTCTTAAAGAAGCCAAACGGCTTGAAGAGGAAGGGAATAAAGTACTGAAATTAAACATTGGTAATCCGGCGCCATTTGGTTTCGAAGCACCTGATGAAATTTTAGTTGATGTTATCCGCAATCTGCCAACTGCCCAGGGCTATTCTGATTCGAAAGGCCTGTACTCAGCGCGTAAAGCGATCATGCAACATTATCAGGCGCGGAATATGCTGGATGTTACCGTTGAAGATATCTTTATCGGTAATGGTGTTTCTGAACTTATTGTTCAGTCTATGCAGGCTTTACTAAATACCGGTGATGAAATGCTGGTTCCGGCTCCTGACTACCCGCTCTGGACTGCTGCCGTCTCTCTCTCCAGTGGTAAAACTGTCCATTATTTATGTGATGAGCAACAAGGCTGGTTCCCTGATTTAGATGACATCCGCCGTAAAATCACCCCTCGTACCCGTGGTATCGTCATCATTAACCCGAATAACCCAACTGGCGCGGTATATAGTAAAGAACTCCTGCTGGAAATCGTGGAAATTGCCCGCCAGCATAACCTGATTATTTTCGCGGACGAAATTTACGACAAGATCCTGTACGATGAAGCCCAGCACCATTCCATCGCTGCACTGGCACCGGATCTTTTTACCGTCACCTTTAATGGACTGTCAAAAACCTACCGTGTTGCGGGTTTCCGTCAGGGATGGATGGTACTGAACGGCCCGAAAAAACAGGCGAAAGGTTATATCGAAGGGCTGGAAATGCTGGCATCTATGCGCCTTTGCGCTAATGTGCCGATGCAGCACGCTATTCAAACCGCACTCGGTGGTTATCAAAGTATTAGTGAATTCATTCTTCCGGGCGGGCGTCTTTATGAGCAGCGCAACCATGCCTGGGAATTAATTAACCAGATCCCCGGAGTTTCCTGTGTGAAGCCGATGGGTGCTCTCTATATGTTCCCTAAAATTGATACAAAACGTTTCAATATTTATGATGACCAGAAGATGGTTTTGGATCTCTTGTTACAGGAAAAAGTATTATTAGTTCAGGGAACAGCTTTTAACTGGCCGGAACCGGATCACTTCCGTATTGTCACACTGCCACATACCGCAGACCTGCAAATGGCCATTGAAAAATTTGCCCGCTTCCTTGGCAATTACCGGCAAAAATAATATAAAAATAAATTAGTTATATATTTCATACCCTTCAGGATGCAGCCAATAAAGCTGCAGCTTGAAGGCTGTGGGTTTACTTCCTCCCAACCAACGCCCACAATCATAATCACCCTGTTTCATTGTAAGAGAAGATTATGAGCCATTTTTTCGCCCAGTTATCCCGCCTTAAACTGATTAATCGCTGGCCTCTTATGCGTAACGTACGCACAGAAAATGTTTCAGAACATAGTTTACAGGTTGCTTTTGTTGCACATGCCTTAGCAATAATAAAAAACCGTAAATTTAATGCGAATATCAACGCAGAACGAATTGCAATATTAGCAATGTATCATGATGCCAGTGAAGTTATTACCGGGGATTTGCCAACCCCAATAAAATACTACAATCCTCAAATTGCTCATGAATATAAAAAAATAGAAAAAATCGCCCAACATAAATTATTAGATATGTTACCGATTGAATTACAAAATGATTTTCGTTCTATTTTAGATGATCAATATCATACTGAAGAAGAAACTAATATTATTAAACAGGCTGATGCAATATGCGCTTATTTAAAATGTCTGGAAGAATTATCCGCTGGTAATTCTGAATTTAATCAGGCCAAAATCAGGCTGGAAAAAACATTAGAAAAACGCCACAGTCAGGAAATGGATTATTTCATAACCGTATTTGTTCCGAGTTTTAGCCTTTCCCTTGATGAAATTAGTCTATAAAAACAGCTATATATAAAAAATCAGGCAGCTTAATATTCTTATTAAGCTGCCTGATATCTATTCAGTCTATTTCAAAATGCATCACGCAATTATTATTCAATAAATTTCAAGATACTTAGCCAACAAAAATACTCAGAAAGGAAAAAGAACAGGCACAACAGCCACACTAATGGCTAAGACAACCAATGTAAAAGGCACACCCAGTTTCAGAAAATCGGCAAAACGATATCCACCCGGCCCTAATATCAACGTATTAACCGGAGAAGAAACCGGCGTCATAAATGCCGCCGAAGCCGCGACTCCAATAATCATTGCAAAAGGAAGAGGAGATACTGCCATCTGTTTGGCTGCTGCAATCGCAATGGGTGCCATTAATACCGCAGTTGCTGTATTGGAAATAAATAGCCCAATAACCGCGCAAAGAATAAATAAACAGACCAGCATGGCACGTGGGCCCATATTACCGGCAATATCCATTAATCCGCTGACAATCAAATCAATCCCGCCGGTTTTTTGTAGTGCCAGCGCAAATGGCATCATACCAACAATCAGGATAATGCTTGGCCAGTGAATGGCACGATAAGCACTCTCCATATCAATACAGCGAAATTGCCCCATCAGCAAGCAGGCGATCAAAGCGGCAATAAAATTAGGAATTTCATTGGTCAGCATCATCGCCACCATTAGCGCAAGGCAAAACAAAGCATGAGGAGCCTGAGATGCAGCTGGTGCGGCACTTTCTACTTCAACAGGTAAATTCAGCATAATAAAGTCCGGTGCTTTAGTTCTCAGCTCCCGCACCAGCTTCCAGTCACCGATTACCAGTAAAGTATCACCCAGCAACAAAGGCTCATCAAACAGCTTACCAGCCAGAGCCTTACCACTACGCCGAATACCTACCACATTTAATCCATAGCGGGTACGGAATTTCATACTGCGTAGTGATTGCCCCAGTAAATCCGATTCAGGGATCACGGAGATTTCTGCCATTCCGACTTCCCGGGATTGATCAGAAAAATATTCACCGCGTAATATCATGGGTTCTAACTGTTGCTCACTACAGAATTGCCGTAAATCTATATCACTGTCGGACATATCCACCAGTAATACATCCTGTTGACGCAGTTCTGTCTCGCCGGTTGCTGCTACCATAACCCGGCGAAATTTTCTCCAGCGTTCAATGCCAATTACGTTCGCCCCATAACGTGCTCGTAACCCTAATTCATCCAGAGTATGGCCTATTAATGGTGAACTCTGCCGGACAGCAAGGCGCCGGGCGCGCCCTGATAATTTATAATCACGGATAAGATCACGAAATGAACGATGGTAGCGTTCATCAGGTCTTGGCGGTGTTTTACTTCCCAGCCAACGGCGGACGAATAACATATAAATAATTCCCGCCAGTAAAACTAAAATTCCGATAGGTGTAATGGAAAAGAAACCAAAACCTTGCAGCCCTTCACGCACCAGTTCGCTATTCACCACCATATTCGGTGGTGTTGCAACCAGCGTCATCATACCGCTGATAAGGCCGGCAAACCCTAATGGCATCATTAACCGCCCGGATGAAGTCTGCATTCTGGCTGCCACACTTAAAACAACCGGAATAAAAATGGCTACAACACCCGTAGAACTCATGAAAGCACCCAGTCCTGCAACGGATAACATCAGTAAAGCCAGCATTTTAGTTTCACTGTTACCCGCTACCCTAACCAGCCAGTCTCCCATCTGATAGGCCACACCCGTTCTCACCAGTCCTTCACCAATGACAAACAGTGCTGCAATCAATAAAACGTTAGGATCGCTGAAACCGATAGTGGCTTCATTTAAGGAAAGCGTACCACTCAGTACAAAAGCAGTAATAACCAACAAAGCCACGACATCCATTCTGACTTTATTAGTTGTAAAAAGGACAATCGCGACTAATAACAGGGTCAATACCCATAACAGTTCAGTATTCAATACAGCCTCTATCAAAAATGCCAGCCCGCCAACAAGCAGGCTGGGGATGTTCAACAAAAACCTATACTGAGGTCATTAAACCTGTTTTATCCGGGCAAGTCTTAGGCTCAGATCAACAAACGATCAACAAACTTCCTGATTCATTTGATGAATCGTTACATAACCACCAGATTTAACAATTTCGATATCTTCCAGATTAGTGACAGTCATATGAGTTTCATCACGGCGGGGAACTCCCGGTTCATCATGAACAACCACAACCTGACAGCCTGCATCTAATCCGGCATGAATACCGGCGATGGCATCTTCAAAAACCACACATTCTTCCGGCAGTAGCCCTAATTTTTGTGCTCCCAGCAAATAAGGCTCAGGATTTGGTTTACCGTTTTTGACCGATTCAGCCGTCACCCAATGGGCTGGCTCTGGTAACTCAGCCTCTTTATGACGGGCAGAAGCAAGCGGGATCGTTCCTGAGGTAACGATTGCCCACGGGATCTCCAGTGCATTTAATTTATCAATCAGGGCAATAGCACCGGGCAAGGCAGTAATGCCTTCCATATCTTCTGTTTCGATTTTTTCAATCCACTTAAAAGTACTGATAATCTCTTCTTCTGTGGCATCAGGCATAAAATGGCGTATTGATAATAATGCAGGTGTGCCATGCACATAGTTCAGCACTTCATCGTGATCAATACCCAGTTTATCTGCGAATTTAATCCATGCCCGTTCAACAGCAGGCAGTGAATCGATCAGCGTACCATCCAAATCAAATAAAAAACCTCTACATTTCAGCTCCAAACCCAACTCCTTTAAACTCAGTTATGTGTTAATAATTAGTGTAATCTCAACTAAGTTCAGATAGTACTGGCGAAGATAAAAAAATTAAAGCACCAATTCCATTTATCCTTTATCGCCTCCTGAGCATTTAAAGCATGACCTTAAAATCCAAATAAAATCGCACATATGCAATATGATAATATTCTTCCTCCAATAAAATCTAAAAGTTGCCACTAAAAAACTCTTTAATAAAAAAAGAATTCTCAGTGACAACTTAATTAAATTTTATTTACCTCTAATTCAACAATATTATTGTAAAGAAAAAATCTAGCATATTGCATGGTTAGGGCAACATCCCCCACCGCCAAAACCACCAATTTTCCACCCATGAGGACACGGAGGATCAAAACAATCATCACAAGAAGGTGGAGATGAAGGTGAAGGTGGATCATTTTTTATGATATTAAGGGCAATGTTAATCGAATAAGTATCAGGATAAAAACGAACGGTGTACTCTAAACAATTTGATTCATCACATGTAGCACTAATATTAAAATTAGCGCACTCACTCTTTTTATGAAAATAAACATACCAGCCAGTATCATTATAATAATGATCCAACTCAATAGAACAAGAACCCCCATCATCAGACGATATATTCCACTCTATAGATTTATTCTTAGCTATACAATCACCTGAGTTACTATCGCTAAAACTCTCATTATGTTTATCGCCAGCTTTCAAAGTAATAGGTTGTTTATCTTCCCCAAACATACACTTGGGTTCTACATTATCTATTGTTAGCGTTCTATCTGAAGAGTTATTTTTAAATTTTAATGTAAAATTTTCAAAACGATCAAAATCCCCTTTGATCACTTCAGTCGCATTAGCATATTGAAACAATGATACTATAATAAAAAAAATCATAGAATATAATTTCATCATAACAATTCCCTCATATTAATATAAAGCAAATATTTTATGAAATTAATTTTCCAGAATCACTTTCAATTCCATCATCAAAAACAAATTCAATAAGTGCTTCCCATGACAGTAACAAAACAATATTTC
>NZ_CAWQMW010000139.1:0-34783 GCF_963895965.1 Xenorhabdus sp. PB30.3
ACTAACTTGTCCATGGCCTGTTCCTCCCCGGAGTCGTTTTAGGCTTTCACCAAAACTTTGCTCCTGGAACAGGCCTCTCGTCAATTTCTTATCCAGAATTCAGGTTAATTAAATCGTCAACATAGCAGCCAAAAACATGACCACTGTGGCGCTGAAAGCCATACCATGTATCACGCCAAAAGTCGGTTTTATTATCAGTTACCACGCTCAGTGCATTATCCTGACGTTGCCATAAAGCAGGCTCATTAAGCCAATGACAGTGCAATAAATTCATCAGTAGCTCCTTTTTATTTATGAAATCATCAGAAATATCACCTTGAGAACATTTTACTGGACACCTAATCCCATCATTTTCATTAAATTCTGCGCCTGTTGAATAGCTTCCTGACGATGCGTAATACCCATTTTCTGATACAGATTGCGGATATGTGTCTTAATCGTTGTCGCAGCCACTTCCAGTTCAGTCGCTATTCGTTCATTGCTGTAACCAGAATAAATTAACCCTAATACCTGCCATTCACGTTGGGTTAATGGACTATTACGGATAAGTTCAGGTACATCGGGATGAGTAAGAAGCTGTTCAACAAATGTTTCATCAAAATGCGCAAATTTATGCCGATGCTGACGATTAATTTCACGCAGAATACGCTGTGCCCGGTGTTGTTCAAAATCAGGCAGGATATTGAGCTGGATAAGCTGGCGTAATTGCAGGGCCATCAACTCGCCCTCAAGTACAAAGTGACTGATAAACCCCGTGCGATTAGCCAATTTCAGCGCTTCTATCAGTACCTGTTGCGCTTCAGCCTTGCGACCAAGCTGCCAGTGGAGCAGGTTGCACAGCAACAAATTGCGGTTTAAATCACTAACCAACTCCAGTTTTACCGCATACTGATTCAGCATGTTTAAAATGCTTTCCGCCTCTTCATACTGACCAAGCAATATCTGAGCACGGGCAATATTACGCCACTGGTTCTGATTGAAGTGATTACTGAAACTTTCGGGTTTCTCAGCCTGAGCCAGCCATTGAGCCACTGAAATATTATCCTCCAGATGCTGCCAGATAATGATCCGCAATTTATCCGTATTCGTTCTCCAGTCCCGATGATAATGCCCATTACTCAACAAATTTTCACAACGGGTTAAATGACGGCGGGCATTATCAATATCTCCCCGGATTAAGGAACATTTCGCCAGTTGAGACAGACATTGCAATTGTTGCTGAGGCTGAAAGTTAGACAGCACCTCCAGACCACGCCGGGCAGCTTCCTCTGATTCATCAATACGTGCCCAACACCACAGAAGCTGGGAGCGAATACGCAACAGAAACTCATGCATCGGTAGCTGTTCCATATGTTGTTCACGAACCAGAGCAAAAGCGTGTTTTTGGGTTTCATAAGCACCCTGTAAATACCCCTGCGCCAGTAAAATTTCGCTTTGCTGTAATAATGCCCATAAAGCATAGTGGTAGACATGACAGCGGCGGGCCAACTGCTCCGTCTGCTTCATCAATGCTAATGCCTGAGACAGCGCCCCCTTACAGTGCAACACTTCCCCTTTCACTGACATCGCGACAATACGGCCATATTCATTATCAGGCAGCAGAGCAGCCAGTGCTTTTTCAGCCAGTAAATCAGCGTCATCCGGTCGGCCATCATTAATCGCAACCTGGGCACGCAATGCGTCAAACTCTCCCAATAGTTCAGCTTCAATCGTTATCTGTTTTTGCTTCAACGATTGCTCTGCCTGATTCAGTAATGCATTAACCTCATAATGACGATGCTGGCTCTGCGCCAGCCATGCCTGTAACAGCACCAGACGCGGGTTTTCCAAGAGCTGTTCATAAGGCAACGCATTCATGCACTCTTCCAGTAGCGATAGTTGACTCTGATTGAACAGTTCCCACGCATATTGCAGCAAAATATCGCACAATAACTTCGTATCCCCTGCTGCCAAAGCATGATGAATAGCTTCTCCCGGATACCCCTGCATCAACCAGCCTTCTGCCGCCATACTATGCAGCTTCGGCAGATCAGCTGCCATTTCCCAATGACAACGCTGCCGAAGAAATGATGCGAACAAAGGATGAAAACAAAACCATTCTCCGAAATCATCCATGCGCTGGATAAATAACCCCTGACGCTCAATATCTTCAAGGCGTTGCTGACCATTCTCCATGCCCGTCAGACAAACAATTAACCCATCATTCATTGAACGCAGGATAGAACTGCGCAATAAAAATTCTCGCGTTTCCTGATCAACACGGTTTAAAACTTCATCCACCAAATAATCAGACAAATGGCCGGCATTAATACCTGAGAGACGTTTGGCCGATATTTCTGCTGTATTACCGGCCTGACGGGCAGACAGAGCAATCAACTGCAACGCTGTTGCCCAGCCTGCCACGTCATGACATAACTGCCTGCAATTATCCGCGTCCAATGGGCTGGGCAACCGTTTATCAAAAAATTGCTGAGCCTCCTGATAGTTAAACGCTAACTGCTGGCTGTCAAACTCCAGCAATTGCTCACGCACCCGTAAGTTAGCGACCCCCAGAGACGGTAATTGACGGGAAAGAATAATCAGCGTGAGATTTTCCGGCTGATGACGGAGAAAAAAACGCATGGCTTCATGGATAAGATTATTTACTATCAGGTGATAATCATCGATCACCAGAAACAATGACTGTTTCCATTCATTCAATTCAATAAACAACTGTGCGAACAGCGCCGATAAACTGGCATACTGGTGTTTCTGCGCCAGAACCTCACTTTTGACACAATGCCCCTGTGTGGCCTGTTGAATCGCAGCAATCAGATAACTGGCAAAACGCTCCGGCTGATTATCACTATCATCCAGAGAATACCACCCCAGATTACCCTGCCCTGCCGCCCATTGTGACATCAGCGTAGTTTTACCATACCCTGCCGGGCTGGTTGCCAATACCAAACGATAATTCTGTGCTTCATTGAGCTGCGCTAACAGGCGCTCACGCATGACCATATGATTGAGGCGAAGGGGGCGACTGAGTTTCGATGGGATAAGCATTGATTTCCTCCCCTCACAAGCAATGAGTAGAACTGATCCCTGTAACTTTGTTGTCATGTTATTGAGAAATACAAATCAGTAACATTCATAAATAAACACCCAAATTTAGAGAAACGTGAGCTATTTGCAATTAGGTTGATTGATTAGATTGTGTTAAGTTGCACCCTGTCACATTCTTTAACTGAACCGTTTCTTTTTCCTGAATAAATTGCGAAAGCGCACGAAAAAATAGCTACGCCCTGATACTCATCCCCGCGAATATCCTGACAGGATGATGTTTCTTGTCCACTGAACCTTCAGCATATCAGACTCAATAATCTCCATATTTTCCTTATTCAGTGACAGGATGCAGACGCCATGAAAAAGCCCCAACTTGATAAAGCCGAATTCCAGGCTGCGCTGACCCGGCAGTTGCAGCGTTTTGGCCTTGATTTAGCACAGGGAGTAACAACACATCAGTGGTGGCAAACGATCAGTGCCACTCTTTTGGAATTACTGCCTGCTTATCGCCAAAACAATCACCACCAAAACAATCACCATCAAATTGATAATCTTCCGCCTGCCGATGGCTCAAAAGGCAAGCAACGGCATGTAAACTACATTTCAATGGAGTTCCTGATCGGTCGTTTAACGGGTAACAATCTGCTGAATCTTGGCTGGTATGATGATGTTCAGGCGTATTTAACCGAATATGGTGTGGCATTAAGTGATGTTCTGGAAGAAGAAACTGATCCTGCCTTGGGCAATGGCGGTTTAGGCCGTCTGGCTGCTTGTTTTCTTGATTCAATGGCGACCATTAATCAACCGGCAATCGGCTACGGTCTTAATTATCAGTATGGGCTGTTCCGGCAATCCTTCGAGCAAGGGTTACAAATTGAAACTCCGGATGACTGGGAGCGCAATACCTATCCATGGTTTTACCGCAATATACAACTGAATGTTGATATTAGTTTCGGCGGTGAAATGGTCACAACAACCGACGGAGGTGAAATCTGGCGACCGGCTTTTACCCTGACCGGGGAAGCGTGGGATCTTCCTGTCGTTGGTTATAATAATGGTGTTATACAGCCGCTGCGCCTGTGGCAAGCAACATATGATAATCCCTTTGATTTATCACTGTTCAATGATGGTCAGTTCCTTCATGCGGAACAGCAGGGCATAGAAGCCACCAGCCTGACCAAAGTTCTTTATCCGAATGATAACCATCGGGCTGGAAAACGCCTCCGCCTGATGCAGCAATATTTTCAGTGCGCCTGTGCTGTAGCTGATATTCTGCGTCGCCACCAGCTGGCTGGTCGCAAAATACAGGAGCTGCCGCAATACGAAGTGATACAGCTCAACGATACTCACCCCACAATCGCTATTCCTGAAATGATGCGCTTGCTGATTGATGATCACCAACTAGATTGGGATACTGCATGGAGCATTACCGGGCAAACCTTCGCTTATACTAACCACACCCTGTTACCGGAAGGTTTGGAACGTTGGGATGAACATCTCATCATCGAATTACTGCCGCGCCACCATCGTATTATTCAGGAAATAAACAATCGTTTTCGTAAAACGGTAGAAAAAAACTGGCCGGGTAACCAACAAATATGGGAAAAACTGGCGGTCATCCATGATAATCAGGTGAGAATGGCTAACCTTTGTGTTGTAGCCTGCTTTGCGATTAACGGTGTTGCCGCATTGCATTCATCTTTGATTGTGACGGATCTCTTCCCTGAGTATCACCAATTGTGGCCTCAAAAATTCCATAACGTAACCAATGGCGTTACACCACGTCGCTGGTTAAAACAGTGTAATCCAGCACTCTCTTCACTGATTGAGCAGACATTAGGCCATGAATGGCTCAGTGATATTAGTGAACTAAAAAGACTCGAATCCTACGCTGCTGATGCTGCTTTTCGTGAGGCTTATCGCACCGTCAAACAGAACAATAAAATCCGCCTTTCCAACTACATCAATAAAACAATGGGGCTGAAGCTAGACCCTCATGCCATTTTCGACTTACAGATCAAACGGTTGCATGAGTACAAACGCCAACATTTAAACTTGCTGCATATCCTCTCACTTTATCGACAGATTCAGGAAAATCCGGCACTGGATATTTACCCGCGTGTTTTTCTGTTTGGTGCAAAAGCGGCTCCCGGCTACTATCTGGCAAAAAATATTATTTCAGCCATCAACCACGCAGCCGAAAAAATCAACCATGATCCGATCGTACGAGATCGCATAAAAATCGCCTTCATTCCTGATTACAATGTTTCAAAAGCTGAATTGATGATCCCGGCAGCCGATGTATCAGAACAAATCTCCACAGCAGGAAAAGAAGCCTCCGGTACAGGTAACATGAAACTTGCCTTGAACGGAGCATTGACTATTGGGACTCTGGATGGTGCAAATGTCGAAATTGCCGAACAGGTTGGCAACGACAACATTTTTATCTTCGGACATACAGTGGAAGAAACAAAAACCTTACTGAGAGAGGGTTATGATCCCAAAAACATTCTCCAACAAAATAAGCAATTACAACAAATACTGGATTCCCTCGCCAGCGGTGAGTTCAGTCACGGAGATAAACAGGCATTTGATTTAATGCTGCACAGCCTGATTGATGGTGGTGACCCTTATTTAGTATTAGCTGATTTTGCATCTTACTGTGCCGCGCATCAGCAGATTGATGAACTCTACCGTAATACCCCGCACTGGACACAAAGTACGATCCTTAATACTGCCCGTATGGGAACATTCAGTTCCGACAGAACTATTCAGGATTATCAACAACGTATCTGGCAGGTTAAGCAGGTTAAATAGAGGATCATAATGGAAAACAAAAGCCTTGAGGATTTAGCGACAGAAGCTGGCATTGCCACTGAATACATTAATGCCTATGGCAAACCACAGGCTATTCCTGCTCAGATAAGGCATAAGATCCTGCAAACCATGGAAGAAAGTATACCGGTCAAAAAGCCGGTTTCTGATCCATCGGTTGCAGCCTTACCCACAGTGAAGGTATTAATTATTGGTCAGTCATTCACTTTTACACTGAATACCTCTGCCCAATATCAGTGGCAAATACAGACAGAGCAAGGAACAAACCTGCGTGGAAATTGCCAATATCAACTGACACTGCCAGCCTCTTTGCCTCTGGGTTATCACACGCTGAGTTTAGTCCCCTCATCAGGCCCCAAAGACTCGGTACAACGCCATGTTATGCAGATCATCATCGCACCGGAACGCTGTTACGAACCAGAATCACTGATAAAAGGCAGCAAATTGTGGGGAGCCTGCATCCAGCTTTATACCCTGCGTTCCGAAACTAACTGGGGAATGGGTGATTTTGGCGATCTGAAAAAAATGTTACGGGAACTGGCACAACGCGGCGGCGCTTTTATTGGCCTGAATCCACTCCATGCGATGTATCCTGCCATACCTGAAAACGCCAGCCCTTATAGCCCTTCATCCCGCCACTGGTTGAATATCATTTATATCGATGTCAGTCAGGTAGAAGACTTCCAATCCAGTGCCAACGCTCAAAAGTGGTGGTTGATGCCGGAAACCCAGCACAGAATTCAGAGTGTCCGCCAAACAGAATGGGTTGACTATTCCGGTGTGATGGCACTGAAAATGACAGCGTTACGTTTGGCTTATCAACAATTCAATACCCGAACTGATACCGATCCCCTATATCTCTCATTCCGTCAATTCATTAATCAAAGTGGTAAAAGCCTGTACTCTCAGGCTGTCTATGATGCCCTGCATTACAAACTATACAGCGAAAGTCACACCTATTGGGGTTGGCCCATCTGGCCTGAAAAATACCGCGATCCAGATAGTGATACTGTACAGGCGTTTTGTGACGCCAACCCACAGGAAGTGGAGTTCTTTCTTTGGTTACAATGGATTGCTGACAGGCAACTGGCTGACTGTTTTCGTGAAAGTCAGAACCATGCTATGCCGATTGGTATTTATCGTGATCTGGCCGTTGGCGTGGCACAAGGTGGTTCAGAAACCTGGAATAACCGGGAACTCTATTGTATGAAAGCATCTATTGGTGCTCCGCCTGATATCATGGGGCCACTGGGACAAAATTGGGGGCTTCCTCCAATGAACCCTCATGTATTACAGGCTCAGAATTATCAGCCTTTTATTCAATTACTGCGTAGTAATATGCGTCACTGTGGAGCATTACGCATTGATCATATTATGGCACTGCTCAGGCTTTGGTGGATCCCTCAGGGAGAAACCGCAGCTCAAGGCGTTTATGTCCATTATCCTGTTGATGATTTACTGGCGATACTGGCATTGGAAAGCCAGCGTCATTGTTGCATGGTGATAGGCGAAGATTTAGGAATAGTACCAGAAGAGATTGTTGGAAAATTACGTGACCGTGGTGTCTATTCTTATAAGGTTTTTTATTTTGAGCGCGATGGACAAGGTGAATTTAAGCCACCTGAGAAATATCAGACACAAGCCATGGCAGCTATCACTACCCATGATTTACCAACATTATGTGGGTTTTGGCAAAGTGGCGATCTGAAACTGGGTGAATCAATTGGGTTATATCCTGATAAGGTATTACTCGCTGAGTTATATAATGAACGCGAACACTGTAAGCAAAAACTATTACAGAGTTTAAATCATCATGGTTATCTCTCTGAATCAGAAAATATAGCAAACACACTAACCCCATTGCAGCCAAAGACATCTCCATCACAGATACCAACGTCCGTTAATCAAGGAATACACTATTATCTCGCTAGCTGTACCAGTGCCTTGTTGGGCTTACAACCTGAGGACTGGCTGGATATGGAAAATCCGGTCAATGTCCCGGGTACAACCATGGAATATCCTAATTGGAGACGTAAATTAACCGTCACATTGGAAGACATGTTCAAAAATACAGACATAAATAATTTATTGGAAACAATAAATAAACACAGAAGAAGAGTGTCATAACGACAAGCAAAACAGGCAAAAAATATTGAACTTCGTACCCTTTATACAGGTACGAAGTTTTGCTTTACCTTTACTCTTTGATGAATTTCGGACAGACCGTCACCCCTTCACACCACCGGCTGTCAATCCTCCGACTAACCAACGCTGGGCAAGTAAGAAAACTACTGTAATAGGTATAGCAGAAAGTACAGCGGCGGCGGCAAAGTCACCCCAGAGGTAATTTTGTGGGTGGAGATATTGCTGCATGCCCACAGCTAATGTGTAATTATCCACATCCCTTAACAATAGTGAAGCGACTGGTACTTCAGTAATCGCACCAATAAAAGACAGGATAAATACCACCGCTAATATCGGGACAGAAAGCGGCAACAGTATCAAACGAAAAACCTGCCACGATGTTGCACCATCCAGCATGGCTGCCTCTTCTAAAGAACGATCTAACGTTTCAAAATAACCTTTTATCGTCCACACATGTAGCGCAATCCCCCCCAGATAGGCAAAAATCACACCACCGTGAGTATTCAGACCGAGAAAAGGGATATATTCCCCCAAATGATCAAACAAGGCATACAAGGCCACCAACGACAAAACAGCGGGAAACATTTGAAAAATAAGCATTCCTTTTAATAAGGTATTTTTGCCACGAAAACGCATGCGAGCAAAAGCATAGGCACACGTTGTTGACAGCGCAACAATGCCAGTCGCAGTAATTAATGCGACTTTTACAGAGTTCCATAACCACAGTATTACCGGGAACGGAGGAGGAGTAATGCGCCCATCAGAGGATTCAACACTATAGCCCAGCGCCAATTTCCAGTGTTCCCAGGAAATCGACTCAGGGATCAAGCTGCCCGTCGCGAAATTCCCCGGTCGTAAAGAGATAGCAATGACCATGAGTAATGGAAATAAAATCGAGGCGATAAAAATCAGCATGAATATATGCGTTGCCCATATTCGCCACCGTTGTGATCTAGATTGGACCATCGCCATGCCACTACCTCCCTAATCAAATTTAATTCGTGTCGTTTTCAGATTAATGATTGCCAAAGCTCCCACCAGCAAGAAGATTAATGTTGCTATTGCCGCCGCTAATCCAAAGTCTTGTCCTCCATCGCCCTCAAAAGCAATACGATAGGTATAGCTAACTAATAGATCGGTATAACCCGCTGGTGTCGTTGTCCCAATATGGTCCGGCCTGCCATTGGTAAGTAATTGGATGAGAACAAAGTTATTGAAGTTAAAAGCAAAGCTGGCAATCATCAATGGCGTCAGAGGCTTAATTAACAAAGGAAAAGTGATATAACAGAAATTCTGTAGCGGCCCTGCACCATCCATCGCGGAGGCTTCATACAGATCATCAGGAATCGCTTTCAGCAGCCCCATACAAAGGATCATCATGTAGGGATACCCCAGCCACGTATTAACAATAATCAGCATAGCTCTGGCCAGAATCGGGTCAGTAAACCAGTCCGGTTTCAAACCAAATAACCCATTGAGCAGTAGATTCATCTCACCAAAGCTCTGGTTAAATAATCCTTTGAAAATCAGGATAGAAATAAAGGAAGGTACGGCATACGGTAAGATAAGCAATACACGGTAAATAGCCCTGCCTTTAAGAGCTTCCCACTGTACAATGCAAGCCAGAATCATGCCCAGTGCCACAGTCAATATTACCGTTAACAGAGAAAAGAGCACCGTCCAGACAAAAATGGAGAGAAAAGGTTTTTGAATCCCTTCATCCTGAATAATCCGCAGGAAATTTTTCCAGCCAATGGAAACCGTAAACCCGGGACTCAACGTCCCATCACCCCATTCCCCTTTTGCATCAATGGATTGGTAAAAACCCGTCTCCATATTCGGGCGATATTTTACACCTGTCTGATTATCAATCAGGGTGTGACTATCTTTCTCCAGAGTATAAAGGGAATGTATACCGGAAAACTGCCGCAAAGAGCTCATGCTCAATCTTCTGTTATCAGGCAGAATTACTGTAACTTGCCCTAATGCCTGCCGGTTCTGCGTAATGGTACGCAATGTGGCAGCGTCATGATTGAAGCGGGTTACCTGCTCATATAATGGCAGAATGATTTTTCCTTTATCTGATAAAGAAAAAGGCTTTGATACCAATACATTCGAACTATCAGCGGCATTTAATACCAAAATCCACTGTTGATCCTGAGGGTAAAGTTTGAAATTAAATGACTGGCCTGTTTGATATTGTCTACTCATCAATACGGCCTGAGCCCGCTCAAGGGTGAGTTGGTTGGTACTGCTATAGTTTGTAAAAGCAATCGTAATGGTACAAATAAGCGGGAACAGGACAAACAATAGCATTGCGGCAATACCCGGGTAGGTATAACGCCAGGCATAAGACTTACTATTAGCGAAAACATAGACGCCACTACCCAGTAATACCAGTATCAGAATTGCAAACAGGTATTCCCCCTGTGCGTACATCAAAACAATCAAATAACCGGTAAAAGACAGGCTCAGCCCCACCGCAAACCATTTCAGGACAGAACGTGGCCACCATACACTTTTGTTCAATCTTGCTGACATTATGCACTTCCTGTTACTAGAAATTTATTACCTGCGAGCCTATTCCCACGAACCTGTTTTACTGAGATTCGATGAGAAAATCTTTCCTCCGATAAACAAAAAGCCTCCTTCAAAATCAGGAGACTAATGCACATTTATTTCACAATTCTAGCCTCTGCATCATTGAGAGCCGCATCTACAGGTTGTCGACCGCTAACCGCATTAAGTACAGCACTACGCATGGCGTACCAAAAGCTACTCATTTGTGAAATGTTCGGCATGATTTCGCCTTTCTGAGCATTGTCCATCGTGGCAGCAATGCGTGGATCTTTGGCAAGAATATCCTGATAAGACTTCAGCGCTACCGCACCCAACGGCTTATCCTTATCCATCATTGCTAAACCATCATTAGTCAGCAGGTAGTTTTCCAGAAACTCCTTGGCCAGTTCTTTATTGGGGCTGGCTGCGTTAATTCCTGCGCTTAAAATGCCAACAAAAGGTTTAGAAGGCTGGCCTTTAAAAGTTGGTAGCAGAGTAACACCGTAATTAATTTTACTTTTGTCGATATTCCCCCATGACCAAGGGCCATTAATAGTCATTGCTGTCGTGCCTTTATTAAAAGCGGCTTCAGCAATGGAATAATCAGTATCAGCACTAAGGTGTTTGTTTTTTACCATACTGACTAAAAAACCCAGACCAGCTTTAGAACCAGTATGATTTACTCCGCTATCTTTAATATCGTAGGTATCACCCTGCCTCTTAAAAGCATATCCACCATCAGCAGCAATCAGGGGCCAGACGAAATAAGGCTCCTGAAGATTGAACATGATCGCATTTTTCCCCTGCTTTTTTAGCTCATTATCTAACATAGGAATTTCTTCCCATGTTAAGGGGGGTGACTTAACCAAATCCTTATTGTAAATGAGAGAAAGAGCTTCAACCGCAATAGGGTAGCCAATCAATTTGCCCTCATAACGAACAGCATCCCAGGTAAAGGGAAATAATTTGTCCATGAAATTCTTATCAGGTGTAACCTCAGCCAGTAACCCCGACTGTGCGTAACCCCCAAAGCGGTCATGTGCCCAGAAAATGATATCCGGACCATCTCCGACCGCCGCAATCTGAGGATATTTTTCTTCCAGTTTATCGGGATGCTCAACACTGACTGAAATCCCCGTATCCTGCATAAATCTGTCACCAACCTGTGCCAGACCGTTATATCCCTTATCCCCATTGATCCAAATTACCAGCTTACCTTCTTCCAGTTTTGCGAAAGCAGGAACAGAAAGTACCCATGCAGATAAAACGGAAAGCATCAGTGCACGAGCACCTATTTTTGAGATTCTTTTTGTCATCATTCCGTCCTTTTCAGTATTTGCTGATTTAAGATGAATTTTTCACTACACCGCCAGAAAATATTTCACAGTGTGCAATTAATAGAAAGCAGACTCATCCTCCCCCTGTCTACGCCTCTCATCAAATGAGTGTGAACGTGATTACAAAAGCCCTGTAAACCATGCCAACAGCCTTAAAAATGCACCAATTTCTGGAACTAAAATCACATTTTATTTCCAGAAATATCAAGGGATTTTGTAATCCTACTAATCTCATCCTCCTAATCCCTCCCCCATAAAAAACGATAAAATGGAGGATTTTTATTCCTGTTATTTTGCACACAATCCTGCCATCTACTTTTCACTACAAACCAGGATGGCAACTCCGAGGGAAACATATGTCCAGCGTCACACTTCGTAATGTATCTAAGGCTTATGGTGAAAATGTTATTTCCAGAAATCTCAATCTTGAGATTGATGAAGGAGAATTTGTTGTTTTTGTTGGTCCATCGGGATGTGGAAAATCGACTTTATTAAGGATGATTGCCGGTCTGGAAGATGTTACGTCCGGTGAAATGCTGATTGCAGGCCAAGTAATAAATGATGTGCCGCCCGCTAAACGTAGTATCGGCATGGTTTTTCAATCTTATGCACTTTACCCCCATTTATCCGTAGCAGATAACATGTCTTTCGGCCTGAAACTGGCAGGGATTAAAAAAAGTGAGATTCAAAAACGGGTAGAGCAGGTCGCAGAAACTCTCCAGCTAGCTCATCTATTGGATCGTCGTCCAAAAGCACTATCTGGTGGCCAGCGTCAGCGAGTGGCTATTGGCCGTACTCTGGTCGCCGAACCCAATATTTTTCTACTGGACGAACCTCTCTCCAATCTGGACGCTGCCCTGCGAGTTCAGATGCGTATCGAAATTTCACGTCTGCATAAGCGTCTGCAGCGCACCATGATCTACGTCACTCATGATCAAACCGAGGCCATGACATTAGCAGACAAAATCGTTGTATTGGATGCCGGCAATATTGCTCAGGTTGGTAAACCTCTCGAAATTTATCACTACCCGGCTAATCGTTTTGTAGCCAGTTTCATGGGCTCGCCAAAGATGAATTTCTTACCAGTCAAAGTCTCTGCAACCGCTGTTGATCAAGTACAGATCAGCCTGCCTAATGGGCAACATGTCTGGCTTCCGGTAGAAAGTAAGGGAGTTACCGTCGGGAGTAATGTGTCTCTGGGTATCCGGCCGGAACACCTTTTACCCAGCGATGTCGCTGACGTAACACTGACAGGAACTGTACAAATAGTAGAGCAGTTAGGAAGTGAAACTCATATCCATATCCACATATCAACTATCCGTCAAAATATCGTTTATCTCCAGCCTGATATTGTTCTTGTAGAAGAAGGGGCGACCTTCACTATCGGATTAGCCCCTCATCGTTGTCATCTGTTTAGGGAAGACGGAACAGCATGTCGGCGTTTATACAGAGAACCAGGGGTTAAAACCTCGCCATAAAAAATAACAGGAGAACAATTATGCGCATCTTACCTCTCTCATTACCCGTGCTGGCTGGATTATTTTCCATGCAGGCCGCTGCGGTGGACTTCCACGGTTATGCCCGTTCAGGTATCGGCTGGACAGGACGTGGCGGTGAGCAAACATGTGCTCAAAGTACAGGGGCACAGAGTAAATACCGCCTCGGAAATGAGTGTGAAACCTATGCTGAATTAAAATTAGGACAAGAATTATGGCAGCAAGAAGATAAACGCTTCTATTTCGATACCAATCTTGCCTACAGCGCGGCTCAGAAAAGCGATAATGAATCGGTCAACCCAGTATTCCGTGAAGTGAATGTACAGGCAACTAACCTGATTGACTGGTTGCCCGGTTCAACACTGTGGGCCGGTAAGCGTTTTTATCAACGCCATGATGTACATATGATCGATTTCTATTATTGGGATATTTCTGGTCCCGGAGCCGGTTTGGAAAATATTGATCTTGATTTTGGCAAACTTTCTCTTGCCGTGACACGCAATACTGAAAGTGGAGGTTCATATCGCTGGGTTAGTAATAAAAATCAAAACACCGAAACCTCTAATGATGTTTTTGATGCCCGGCTTGCTGCTCTCCCCATCAACAGCGGTGGTACGCTGGAATTAGGTGTTGATTACGGGCGGGCTAATCCACGTAAGGGTTATCATTTGGCCAAAAACGCTTCTAAAGATGGGGTAATGCTAACGGCTGAACATACCCAAAGTATGTTGGATGGGTTCAATAAACTTGTTGTTCAGTATGCGACTGACTCTATGACTTCCAATAATAATGGTCGTTCCGCGGGAGCCAGTACCGACAATAATGGTCATATGCTGCGTGTGATAAATCATGGAGCCATAAATCTGGCTGAAAAATGGGACTTAATGTACGTCGCCATGTACCAAAATATTGATCGCGATAATCGTAATGGAACCATTTGGTATACCGCAGGTATCCGCCCAATGTACAAATGGACCCCCACCATGAGTACATTAATGGAAGTTGGCTACGATAATGTCAAATCTCAGCGTACCAAAGCGATTAACGACCAGTACAAAATCACTCTGGCCCAACAATGGCAGGCAGGTGACAGCATCTGGTCCCGTCCGGCGATTCGTTTGTACACCACTTATGCTAAATGGAATGAAAAATGGGGTTATGCCAATAAAACTCCCGGTTATAACGATGGGTTAGCTTATCGTGACACAACTGCTCACCATTTCAGCCGTGGTAAGAATGATGAGTTCACGTTTGGTGCTCAATTTGAAGCCTGGTGGTAATTTAGGGTAAGGGTAAACGATGAAAACCAAACTAATTACTCTCTTCTTTATCAGTATTTTCTCCTGCATAAGCCTCCCCTTAGTGGCTTATGCAGCAGGTACTGTATCTGAGAAGGCTATGATTAATCCGGAAATAAACAACAGCGTTGCTTATTCCATACCTGTTTCTGTTTTACAGAAGCAGGTATGGAAACCGATAAAGACCCCGGCAATGCACACAATTGTTCTCAGTCGGACTTCACCTCAGATTAACGAAGGAAATATTCAGGGAGCAGTTGCCACTCTTGCTTTACCGGCCAGTCAGGGTGCACTGAAAATGACGTTAAGCAGCCGGATAAAAGATAAGCAGGTCTATTTACCTAACATGTTGGTGTTTGATGAAAAATTTCAGCCTGTTGCACTTTATGCAAGCCATTCTTTCTCCTATCAACAACCGGGGATCTTCTCGGGGGAAAGGATTGAAAGAACATTAAAAATAACGCCAGTGTCAGGGCAGAAAAATATATATTTGCTGATTTACACTACCCATGCAGACCTGCAAACATCGACCAAAATGGTTGATCCAGCCAAAGCCTATGCTCAGGGAGTAGGTAACGCGGTTCCCAATATTCCAGACCCAGTAGCTCGCCATACAGATACCGGAATTTTAACGCTGAAAGTGACGTCAGAACGAACTACCGAAAACGTATTGGCTGACCATTCTCTCGTAGATCGAAAACCTAATAGAGTGCCTAAATCTATTTCAGGTGAAACAGAACAGCACTTCAATGAGGCCATCAAGAAAGCGATCAAAAATGAAGATATCAATAAGGCACTAACTCTGTTAGATGAAGCTGAACGCCTTGGTTCATCGAGTGCACGGGAAACATTTATCAAAATGATAAAGAGTAAAGGATCTACCTGAACCGGTACAAATTAAAGCCACCCGTTTAGTAGGAAGAAAACGGATGGCTTTAATCATTATTACTCATCATATTTAGTCATTAAATTCTGTATTTACGATTGACTCAACCAGCACTTTGCCACTATGAGTGAGTTTAATTTTGTCATTATCAAAAAATAGCAACTGACGTTCTGCCAAATCACATAATTTATTATAAATACGTTTGTTTTCTTTTATCGCATGACCAAATCTTTGCCGGTGAACATCATTATTTACCGGCTGGCAGGTCGATAACGCCATTTTAATAGCATTCGATTCCTGCCTTTCTGCTGACATACCCGTCACAGAAGCAACAGGCAAAATATGATTATTCACTGCTTCGCGATAACACTTGTAATCGGTGAGATTCACCATTTCAGCGGAACGGCATTTCGAACTGCCACCCAATCCAATAGCAACTTCCGGATGTTGTTTATCCTGATCAGTAATAATACCTTTCCACTTTTCTGGCTCTGTATCTTTGCGATAAAAATACATTGTCGGATGTTCAGAATAATGGCTATCAAATAAATTATCGATAACATTGCGCATCTGATACTGCTCACCGAGGCTCGGAAACATACCCGCAGAAAGTTTACTGCCTTTATTGGCTCCGGTGTCAATACGGTTTGTTCCAGCAGATGTTGTTTCAACCGGTGTAATTTCAATTGGTATAATTTTCTTTTGCCACAGTGCTTTTTTTTCCTCTGAGACGCCCGTCCGCGTTTCCATGAAATCTTTTATATGCAGCTTCGAACAGACAATATGAGACAACTCCAGTTCCAGCGCTTTTCTGATGTCATACTCAACATCTTCAACTCTCTGCTGTAATAAACCATAAATTAAATCTACGCTGGTCCACTCAATGCCGGCTTCTCGAGCATTCTTTATCACCTCGAAACACTCCCCAGAAGAGTGCTTCCTGCCAGAAGAATAAATAATGTCATCGTTGAAAGACTGAGCACCAAAAGACAGTTTACTGAACCCTAGTTTGTGCAGGAAAGCCAGATAATGGCTGTCTAAAGTACCCGGCTCTCCTTCGAATCTTAGTGTTGCATGACTAAAGTTAAAGTGTTCCCGGTAAAACACCATTAACCGTTCCAATTCATCAAAAGGTAATAGCGATGGTGTCCCTCCGAAAATATTAAATTCACCGATTGACACACTCGCCAGATTAGGCACTTTTTGTAACCACATTCTGGCTTCCATGATATTGAGGTCGACGACTTCCTTAAATACCTGAGATGACTCTTCTCTGTGTGGCCTGACCACAATCTTAGGAAACTGGCAAAAATGACAAATATATCGGCAGGTAGGTATATAGGCCCAGAGATGAATGGGATATCCGGTAGAAAGTTCACTATTCAATGCTTCAAGAAAACGTTGATGCGGGTAATTTTCAATATCTCCGGGGAAAATATGACACCCGAATGGGTCACGATAAACATAAGAAAGAAGGGATTGATTACGCTGATCAGAAAGTACATCAATAATATCGGGCCGTGGATATTTTTCGTCTATTTTATTCAGTGAATACAGTGCTTGTTCTATCATCAGAAAACTCCTCCATTAGCAAAATAGTTATGGGCTGTTCCTGATTCCCTGTCCTCACAGAAGTAGTAAACATAATTGATAAATTTATCTGGCTGCTGCTTCAGAATAGCGTCAAGACAAGGTGGTAACTCCGGCGGATAGCCTATACTTTGATCCACATGTTTACGCAGGCTGGCGAATATTTGCTGTCTGAATTCGAAATAAAGCCGGTAGGATGGCGTTTTATAAGCGTGTATCGGTTTAAAGTCGATAATACGGGCGGTCGATTTTATTTCATGAATGCGTTCATACAGTTTCTGAGCCACCGGAGCCGTAAAAAAATCAATGATGGCGTCTTTCTGTAATAAATCAGGATTAAGCAATAAGGGTAATATAATATTTTTAGGCACGTAATCTTTGATGGAATAATCCCATGCCATTTTTCCTTCTTCTGGTGTGAGATCTCCATACGGTATATTTTCATCCGGTGGCCGGATATCTTTCATGGTGATAATGCCATCAGCCCCATAAGCCTTGCCGATGATCACTTCACCCAGCAAGTTATCGACCCGCCTGCTGTTAATCTCAACTCTGGAGTAATGCGCATAAGTTGGCTTACCACCATAAGCAATAACTTTAATACCGAAATCCCAGTCATCCGACAGATGTTGCACAAACGCGCCATCATGTAATTGGTAAAAAATTTCGATGCCACCCACCTTATCGTATAAGTCCCTTTCAACAGCAAAACCTTTTCCATCGGGAAAGCCACCAAATAGAGAGAAAGAAAACTCACGACAAAGTAATGTCTTTCTTATCTGTTCATACAAAACAGGACGATGTAAAAATTTTTCGGGATCATAAAAATAATTGCACGTCCCCAAATCAGCCTTATCCATCATCATTTTTTTTATGAGTTGATAAACCCATTGATTATCAACCGTACAATCTGCATCAGCAGACAGAATATAAAAACGTTGCTCCAGATGATATTTCTTATCCCGCTCTTTACTCCTCTGACTGGCAAAATCCATTCCACA
This sequence comes from Xenorhabdus sp. PB30.3, assembly GCF_963895965.1. Lineage (NCBI taxonomy): Bacteria > Pseudomonadati > Pseudomonadota > Gammaproteobacteria > Enterobacterales > Morganellaceae > Xenorhabdus > Xenorhabdus sp. PB30.3. The sequence continues at coordinate 18,193 of NZ_CAWQMW010000139.1, forward strand.
TTTTCTGGCGGAAGAAACACCCTGCTGTTTTTCTTCTATAACATACAGATTCAATAACGGATTAGCTTCTCTAAATTTTTTAATAACGTTCAGGGAGTTGTCTGTTGAGTTATTATCAACAATAACAACTTCATAAGTGTCCTTATTTAATTCCCCTGATTCATCATATTGGTTAAAAAGAGAAGTTAATACAATATTCAATCTTTTTTCTTCATTAAAGACAGGTAACACAACAGAAATAACGACATCTTTTTTCATCACTTCATTCATCACATTCACCTTTTATCTGAAAAGAAAATGTCATCCAGAATACGATGAGACAATAGCTCCCTCCCTAATTTGTAATTATGCTCCGCATATCTTTTCATATTTACTGGATCTTTGAGCAATGCATAAACTTCATTAATAAACGCTTTATCCGGTACTCCATCATTTTCTTTGCTGATATTCATCACTGGAGAAAGGAAACCTTTATTACCATACACCTCATCATAATATTCATAGCTGGTCGTGATATAACATTTACTTTGACAGATGGCTTCCCCGATAGGATTCCCGTAGCTATCATAATCATATGAAGTCAAGAATGATATTAAATCTGCTGAATGTATCAGATCCTCAACTGTAAATTCGGATGTATTATGATAAAAATCATGGCATAAGCTACCGACAAATATAACATAATCTTCTACATCATAATTTTTCACCATCTCCCTTAACTGATGATAATGACATACATCTTCATTAGTGTTACCCGCCACAAGTAAATATATTTTTATATCGTCCTGACTGAATAGTCTGTTAAGCTCTTTAATCAGAATAATATCTCTGTCTAATCTCTTCTGTGGAATAATTCTGGTGATTCTGGATATAACCACATCATTTTTCCTGATACCAAATCGATGCCTGATATTTTTTCTGGAAGCCAGGCGTTCAAAGTCATAACTATTTGGTAGGACATTGATATCTAAATCATATCCACACCATTCTAATAAATGTACTTTTGAGGTCTGGTTTAAAGTAAAGTATTTTATATACGGTGAGTCAACAGGTTTTATCGCAAATTCATAAGGGGGTGAGCCATACTTCCCAGCGGATGTCTCACTATTCCACATCAAATCATGATCACGCCAAAGAACAAATTTATCAAGATCAAGTTGTTGCCCATATTTATCGATAGCTTTATACAAGGCTTTGGTATAAACGATATTTTCTGGAATAGTTCCATTTTCTACAATGAGATAACCAATGCGATTCTTCAGCCAGAAGGCCAGGATTGAATCCGAAAGCGTATCAGAAACTTCGTCAACCCTTTCTTTTAAGTTTCTTAATTCACTCTCTTCAACCACCTTATTATTTCTTATCATGGCATCAAAAACATTAGTAAGAAAATTGATATTATAATCAGGAATATCAAAAATATTTGCAACTCTGACCAACTCTAATAACTCACCAAACAATGAGCATTCATCTTTATATTCTTTATTAAAATTTCCTTTATCAATTTTTATATCATAACCTAAATCCATGAAAATTCTTTTCTTACTGTTTTTCAAAAAACCTGCAAGTTTAATTGATTCAACAACAATTCCGGACATCGGAACGCCATCAAAGGAGATTATTAACACATTATAATCATCTTGAATATTCACGCTCACCTCCACATAATTTAATAATTAAATGGAAACAATCATATATAATATTTTCAAGCTAAACTGACAGGGTATTATTTCATGAAAACATGTTCAAAAATAGCGAGCTGTGATATTTATAATAAAACCCCATTAATACAGAGAGTTCTATATAATTACCTTAAAATCAATCTAAATATATCATTTTTTTCTATTTATCTTAGAAAAAGGAATATCTCTTGGTTTATTGGCTATCATTTTCGCCATTTTTTCAATGGAATCTGTCCGCAATATATATAGCCGCTTCAAAGAAAAGGGATTGTCTCCCAATTTAACTTTTCCCTGCATAGTAGTAACTGCTAAATGAAAACCTGCATTTCTAGCCGCTTTCATCGCTGACATATTATATCCGCCAAAAGGGTAGGAAAGATAAATTACATAGGGGTTAAATTGTGATAATGCCCGGCGGGAGCGTTCAAAGTCATACAGAATATTCCGGTATGAACGCTTGAATAATATGGGTTTCTTATTTTTACCTAATCGATGCAAGAAATGAGTATGGGATTGAAAATCAAAAACATCCTGCATAGATAACAATTCATTAAGACTCAAAAATTGTAGGTTATTGGGATTCCATTTCTGAGGATGGCGTTTGATTCGGGATGAGATGATAAAAAGTGTCGCCTTTTGTTCATTTTTTTTCAGTATTGGGTAAGCATAACGATACACTGACTTCAATCCATCATCAAAAGTCAAAGCAACAACTTTCGCCGGCAGGTTAATTGCACCTTTTAAGTACCCCTCCAACTCATAGAGTGAAATCGTAGTGTAACCAGCCTGTTTTAAGTAATCCATTTGATTACGGAAGGCGTTCAAAGAGGTGGTTGTTGATGTATGCAGAAAACGCTTATTCTCTTTCTCCTCAAGAATATGATGGTATGTCAGCACAGGTATGCCATTATCCTGTTCAGCATCCTGAGCACGAATGTAGCCCAGACGTCCTCCCAGATTAATTTCATACCAAATATTATGCTTAATATCCTGTACCTTATCCTGAATTGGATAGCGGAGATCTGCCTCCAGTACTGCCATTGGCTTACTATCGGCTTTCAGTGTGCTGTAAACCTTCGTTGCCTGAAAGGTAGCTAAACCCTGAGCGATTTTATTATTGAGAATGGGGAAAGGATCACTGGGGAATGAGGCTTTTTTTATTTCTTTTAAATGGCTTTTAGCAATGTAACCTTTCCCATTACCAAACCTAAATACGTAATAATCGCTGTCTTCTCCTTCATCCTGCGCCACTTTCAGGCTCTGCCCTTCCCTGAAGATGCCAACCTGAATCACATGTTCTCCAACCAAGGCATAAATTTCGCTGTCTCTGATGACCTCCATATAACGATAGCTTTCCCCATCAGGCTGATACGCTGCGACCTGATTGGCGAAAAAGAATAACGACAGCAAGAAAATCATGGCAGCAACATTAACGATTTGTCTCATTCTGTTTTCCACCCAAAATAAAAATGCCCTCTACCAGAGAGGGCATTTTATGATTAGTGATACGAATTATGTATCCTACTCATCATGGTGTTACTCGTTAGAGCTGCTACCGAAACCTGCATTCAACAATTCAGCAAGGTTTGCAGTGGCTTCGTCGACAGTCACTTGTGGTGCTTCAACCACTTCGTTTTCGTGACGACGGCGCATACGATCCTGATGGTAAGCATAACCTGTACCCGCAGGGATCAGACGACCCACAATGACGTTCTCTTTCAGGCCACGCAATTCATCACGTTTACCTGCAACAGCTGCTTCAGTCAGTACGCGGGTTGTTTCCTGGAACGACGCCGCAGAGATGAAGGATTCTGTTGCCAGTGATGCTTTGGTAATACCCAGCAGATCACGGTGGAAGGTCGCAGGGACTTTGCCATCTTGATCCAGTTTACGGTTAGCAACTTTAACGCGTGCGTATTCAACCTGCTCGCCTTCAAGGAATTCAGAGCTTCCCGCGCTTGCAATGGTCACTTTACGCAGCATCTGACGAACGATAACTTCAATGTGTTTATCGTTAATCTTAACGCCTTGCAGACGGTAAACTTCCTGAACTTCGTTAGTGATGTAACGAGCAACGGCATGAACGCCACGCAGACGCAGAATGTCGTGTGGAGATTCTGGACCATCGGAGATCACGTCACCACGTTCAACAACCTCACCTTCGAATACGTTGAGCTGACGCCATTTAGGGATCATCTCTTCGTAAGCATCACTACCATCCAGTGGGCTGATTACCAGACGACGTTTACCTTTGGTTTCTTTACCGAAGGAAACGATACCGCTGATTTCTGCCAGGATAGCAGGCTCTTTCGGACGACGTGCTTCGAACAGGTCTGCAACGCGTGGCAGACCACCGGTGATATCTTTAGTACCGCCAGATTCCTGAGGAATACGAGCCAGCGTGTCACCCGCAGAGATAGTTATGCCATCTTCCAGCTGAACAATCGCTTTACCCGGCAGGAAGTACTGAGCAGGCATATCTGTACCCGGGATCAGAACGTCGTTACCCTGAGCATCAACGATTTTCAGTGCCGGACGCAGGTCTTTACCGCTACCGGTACGCTCTGCACTGTCCAGAACCACCAGTGATGAAAGGCCGGTCAGTTCGTCCGTCTGACGGGTAATGGTCTGGCCATCTACCATGTCGGAGAACTGGATGATACCGGACACTTCACTCACGACTGGCATGGTGTGTGGATCCCAGTTAGCAACGGTTTCACCGCCGGCAACTTTCTCGCCATCACCTTTTGACAATACGGAGCCGTAAGGCACTTTATAGCTTTCTTTAGTACGGCCGAAATCGTCAATCAGGCGCAATTCGGTATTACGGGAAGTAATAACCAGTTTGCCCGCTGAGTTAGTAACGAATTTCGCGTTAGTCAGTTTCAATTGACCTTTGTTACGTACCTGAATGCTGGATTCTGCTGCCGCACGAGATGCCGCACCACCGATGTGGAACGTACGCATCGTCAGCTGTGTACCCGGCTCACCGATTGACTGTGCCGCGATAACACCAACTGCTTCACCTTTGTTGATGATATGACCACGAGCAAGGTCACGTCCGTAACAGTTCGCACAGACACCGAAGTCAGTTTCACAACTAACTACAGAACGTACTTTCACGCTATCAACGGAGTTTTCTTCTAACAGATCACACCATTTTTCGTTCAGCAGAGTGTTACGTGGAACCAGAATGTCCGCAGAACCTGGTTTCAGAACGTCTTCAGCAGTCACACGACCCAGTACACGCTCACGCAGAGGTTCTTTAACGTCACCACCTTCGATAACCGGAGTCATCATGATGCCATTATGCGTACCACAGTCATCTTCAGTAACAACCAGATCCTGAGCAACGTCAACCAGACGACGAGTCAGATAACCGGAGTTCGCAGTTTTCAGTGCGGTATCCGCAAGACCTTTACGAGCACCGTGGGTTGAGATGAAGTACTGAAGTACGTTCAGACCTTCACGGAAGTTCGCGGTGATTGGGGTTTCAATGATGGAGCCATCTGGCGTTGCCATCAGACCACGCATACCCGCCAACTGACGAATCTGAGCAGCAGAACCACGAGCACCGGAGTCGGCCATCATAAAGATGTTGTTGAAGGAAACCTGTTGTTCTTCTTCGCCTTTGCTGTTAATCACAGTCTCAGAAGAGAGGTTTTCCATCATCGCTTTAGCAACACGTTCGTTCGCCGCCGCCCAGATATCAATAACTTTGTTATAGCGTTCGCCCGCAGTTACCAGACCTGACTGGAACTGTTCCTGAATTTCAGCAACTTCAGCTTCTGCTTCCGCGATGATGCCTTCTTTCTTCTCAGGAATAACCATGTCGTCAATACCTACGGATACCCCTGAACGGGCAGCGTAAGCAAAACCGGTGTACATGGTCTGGTCAGCTAAGATAACGGTTGGTTTCAGGCCCAGCACACGGTAACAGGTATTCAGCATCTTAGAGATCGCTTTTTTACCCAGTGGCTGGTTAATCAGTGAGTATGGCAGACCACGCGGTACAATCATCCACAGGATGGCACGACCGATAGTGGTATCAACCAGACCTGTATTAACCGTAACGTTGCCTTCGCCATCTCTCACTTCTTCAGTGATACGAACTTTGACACGGGCATGCAGAGAAGCCAGACCTGCGCGGTATACGCGTTCTGCTTCTTTAGGACCGGTCAGAACCATGCCTTCGCCTTTCGCGTTAACACAGTCACGGGTCATGTAGTACAGACCCAATACAACGTCCTGAGATGGAACGATGATTGGTTCACCGCTCGCCGGAGACAGGATGTTGTTGGTAGACATCATCAGCGCACGCGCTTCCAGCTGGGCTTCCAGTGTCAACGGTACGTGAACAGCCATCTGGTCACCATCGAAGTCGGCGTTATAAGCCGCACACACCAATGGGTGCAACTGAATCGCTTTACCTTCGATCAGAACCGGTTCAAACGCCTGAATACCCAGACGGTGAAGGGTTGGTGCACGGTTCAGCAGAACCGGGTGCTCACGGATAACCTCATCAAGGATATCCCATACAACCGCTTCTTCGCGTTCAACCATTTTCTTGGCTGCTTTGATGGTAGTCGCCAGACCACGCAGTTCCAGTTTGCCGTAGATGAATGGTTTGAACAGCTCCAGAGCCATCTTCTTAGGAAGACCACACTGATGCAGGCGCAGGTATGGACCTACGGTAATTACAGAACGGCCTGAGTAGTCAACACGTTTACCCAACAGGTTCTGACGGAAACGACCCTGTTTACCCTTGATCATATCAGCCAGGGATTTCAGAGGACGCTTGTTGGAACCCGTGATTGCGCGACCACGACGACCATTGTCCAGCAATGCATCAACCGCTTCCTGCAACATACGTTTTTCGTTACGTACGATGATGTCTGGCGCAGCCAGATCCAGCAGGCGTTTCAGACGGTTGTTACGGTTGATAACGCGACGATACAGATCGTTCAGGTCAGACGTTGCGAAACGACCGCCATCCAGAGGAACCAAAGGACGCAGATCCGGTGGCAGAACTGGCAGAACAGTCAGAACCATCCACTCTGGTTTGTTACCAGACTGAATGAAAGCTTCCAGCAGCTTGATGCGCTTGGTCAGTTTCTTACGCTTTGTTTCAGAGTTGGTTTCGTTCAGCTCTTCACGCAGAGTTTCACATTCGTTTTCCAGATCGATGTTTTTCAACAAAGACTGGATCGCTTCTGCGCCCATTTTTGCGTCGAACTCATCACCGAACTCTTCCAGTGCATCCAGATACTGCTCTTCAGTCAGGATCTGACTGCGCTCAAGACTGGTCATGCCGCCTTCTACAACCACATAGGATTCGAAGTACAGTACGCGTTCGATGTCGCGCAGTGGCATATCCAGCAGCAAGCCGATACGGGATGGCAGTGATTTCAGGAACCAGATGTGAGCAGTCGGAGATGCCAGTTCAATGTGACCCATACGTTCACGGCGAACTTTAGTCTGAGTGACTTCAACACCACACTTCTCACAAATCACACCACGGTGTTTTAAGCGCTTGTATTTACCACACAAGCATTCGTAATCTTTTACCGGCCCGAAAATACGCGCACAGAAAAGACCGTCACGCTCAGGTTTGAACGTACGGTAGTTAATGGTTTCCGGCTTTTTTACTTCCCCGAATGACCACGAACGGATCATATCTGGAGAGGCCAGAGCAATTTTGATCGCATCAAACTCTTCGGTCTTGGTTTGCGCTTTCAGAAACTTCAATAAGTCTTTCACGAAATGGCTCCTGTCGGAGTTAGACCTGTTAGGTGAGTGGCCCATGCCACTCCCCCCTTGTAACCAGTGTAACCACTGGCTGGCAGACTGCCCGATTATGTTATTTCAACATAAGGCGGGCAGTGCCAGCGGAAAACGATGATTTATTATTCGTCTTCCAGCTCGATGTTGATACCCAAGGAACGGATTTCTTTCAGCAATACGTTGAAAGACTCCGGCATACCTGGTTCCATCTGGTGGTTACCGTCCACGATGTTTTTATACATCTTGGTACGACCGTTAACATCATCAGACTTAACGGTAAGCATTTCTTGCAGAGTATAGGCAGCACCGTATGCTTCCAGTGCCCACACTTCCATCTCCCCGAAACGCTGACCACCGAACTGTGCTTTACCACCCAGCGGCTGCTGAGTAACCAAGCTGTAAGAACCGGTAGAACGGGCGTGCATCTTGTCATCAACCAAGTGGTTCAATTTCAGCATGTACATGTAACCAACGGTTACCTGACGCTCGAATTGCTCACCAGTACGGCCGTCAAACAGTGTGATCTGACCGGAAGTCGGCAGGCCACCCAGTTTCAACAGCTCTTTGATTTCAGTCTCTTTCGCACCGTCGAAGACTGGCGTTGCGATTGGCATACCTTTTTTCAGGTTTTCAGCCAGACGCATGACTTCGTCGTCAGTGAAAGTATTCAAATCAACTTTCTGACGGGTGTCATCACCCAGATCATAAGCTTTCTGGATAAATTCACGCAGTTTGGCAACTTCCTGCTGCTGTTTCAGCATTGCATTGATCTTGTCACCAATGCCCTTCGCCGCCATACCCAGGTGAGTTTCCAGAATCTGACCGATGTTCATACGTGATGGTACGCCCAGCGGGTTCAGTACGATGTCAACAGGAGTACCATTTTCATCGTAAGGCATGTCTTCGATTGGGTTGATCTTAGAGATTACACCCTTGTTACCGTGACGACCTGCCATCTTATCACCAGGCTGGATCTGACGTTTCACTGCCAGATAAACCTTAACGATTTTCAGTACGCCAGGTGCTAAATCATCACCCTGAGTGATCTTACGACGTTTAGCATCCAGTTTTTTCTCGAACTCAGCTTTCAGTTCGTCATACTGTTCTGCCAACTGTTCCAACTGATTCTGTTTATCTTCATCAGCCAGACCCAGTTCTAACCAGCGCTCACGTGGCAGCTTGTCTAATTTTTCCGCTTCAATTCCACCGGAAACCAGTGCAGAACGAATACGGGCAAACAGACCAGCTTCGAAAATACGCAGTTCTTCAGTCAGGTCTTTCTTCGCCTGACGCAGCTGCATTTCTTCGATTTCCAGAGCACGCTTGTCTTTTTCTACGCCATCACGGGTAAAGACCTGTACGTCGATAACAGTACCGGAAACACCGTTTGGTACACGCAGTGATGAATCTTTAACATCAGATGCTTTTTCACCAAAGATCGCACGCAACAGTTTTTCTTCTGGCGTTAACTGAGTTTCACCTTTTGGTGTCACTTTACCGACCAGAATGTCGCCACCTTTCACTTCCGCACCGATATAAACGATACCGGATTCGTCCAGTTTAGACAGCGCTGCTTCACCTACGTTAGGGATGTCAGCAGTGATCTCTTCAGGCCCCAGTTTAGTATCACGGGATACACAAGCCAGTTCCTGAATATGAATAGTAGTGAAACGGTCTTCCTGAACAACACGTTCAGATACGAGGATGGAGTCCTCGAAGTTATAACCATTCCATGGCATGAACGCCACGCGCATGTTCTGACCCAGTGCCAGCTCACCCAAATCGGTGGATGGACCATCAGCCAGAACGTCACCACGTTCTACCATCTCGCCCAGAGACACACATGGCATCTGGTTGATACAGGTATTCTGGTTAGAACGGGTGTACTTGGTCAGGTTATAGATATCAATGCCCGCTTCACCAGCGTACATTTCATCTTCGTTAACCTTAATCACGATACGGGATGCGTCAACGTACTGAACCACACCGCCACGTTTAGCAACGGAGGTTACACCGGAGTCAACCGCTACCGCGCGCTCCATACCTGTTCCGACCAGCGGCTTATCTGCACGCAGGGTTGGAACCGCCTGACGTTGCATGTTCGCACCCATCAATGCACGGTTGGCGTCATCGTGTTCAAGGAATGGGATCAGGGAAGCACCGACGGACACGATCTGTTGTGTCGAAACGTCCATGTACTGAACCTGATCACGGCTGAACAAGCTGGATTCATCATAATGACGGCAAGTTACCAGTTCTTCGATGAAGTGGCCTTCTTCGTCCAGTGCGGAGTTAGCCTGCGCAATGACGTAGTTACCTTCTTCAATCGCTGACAGGTAATGAATCTCATCTGTTACCACGCCGTCACGTACTAAACGATAAGGGGTTTCAAGGAAACCATATTCGTTGGTACGAGCATAAACGGACAGGGAGTTAATCAGACCGATGTTTGGACCTTCAGGCGTTTCGATTGGACATACACGACCATAGTGAGTCGGGTGTACGTCTCGAACTTCAAAGCCTGCACGTTCACGGGTCAGACCGCCCGGGCCCAAAGCAGAAATACGACGTTTATGAGTGATTTCAGACAGTGGGTTGTTCTGGTCCATAAACTGAGACAGCTGGCTGGAACCAAAGAACTCTTTCACTGCTGCTGAAATTGGCTTGGCGTTGATCATATCCTGAGGCATCAGGGTATCCAGATCGCCCAGAGACAAGCGCTCTTTCACCGCTCGCTCGACACGTACCAGACCTACACGGAACTGGTTTTCAGCCATTTCACCAACGGAGCGAATACGACGGTTGCCTAAGTGGTCGATATCATCCACTTCGCCTTTACCGTTACGGATATCGATAAGCTTCTTCATGACATCAATGATGTCAGCTTTGCTCAGGATACCGGAACCTTCAATCTCTTCACGATCCAGTGAACGGTTGAACTTCATACGGCCAACAGCAGACAGATCATAACGATCTTCAGAGAAGAACAGGTTCTCAAACAGATTTTCTGCTGCTTCACGTGTTGGTGGTTCACCCGGACGCATCATGCGGTAGATTTCAACCAATGCGCTCAGGCGATCGTTGGTTGGGTCAATACGCAGAGTCTCGGAGATGTATGCACCGTGGTCTAAGTCGTTGGTGAACAGGGTCTCAATGGTTTTATGACCAGATTGGCTCAAACGTGCCAGCAGATCCAAAGAGAGTTCCATGTTCGCAGCACAGATGATTTCACCCGTATTCTGATCGATGTAATCTCTTGCAACAACTTTACCCGCGATATATTCAACAGGCACCTCAATGCGGTCTACCTGATCTTTTTCTAACTGGCGGATATGACGTGCAGTGATACGACGGCCTTTTTCAACATACAGTTTGCCGTTCGCTTCAATATCAAATGAAGCTGTCTCACCACGCAGACGTTCTGGTACCAGAGTCATCTGCAATTTGTTGTCGCGAATTTCGAACGTGGTCTTGTCGAAGAACAGATTCAGAATGTCTTCGCTCGTGTAATCCATCGCGCGCAGAATAATCGAAGCCGGTAATTTACGACGGCGGTCGATACGCACAAACAGATTATCTTTAGGATCGAATTCGAAATCCAGCCATGAACCACGGTAAGGAATGATACGTGCATTATACAGTACCTTACCGGATGAATGGGTTTTACCCTTATCGCTGTCAAAGAAAACGCCTGGGCTACGATGTAACTGAGATACGATTACGCGCTCAGTACCGTTGATAACGAAAGTACCGTTATCAGTCATGAGTGGAATTTCACCCATGTAGACTTCTTGTTCTTTGATGTCTTTTACTGTGCCTTCCGGCGCTTCACGCTCATAAATCACCAGACGCAGTTTAACGCGCAGTGGAGCGGAATAAGTCACGCCACGGATCTGACACTCTTGAACATCAAAAACAGGTTCGCCAAGACGGTAGCTTACATATTGCAGCTCAGAACTGCCGCTGTAACTCTGAATTGGGAACACAGAACGGAAGGCCGCTTCCAGTCCATTCTGGCCTTCAGGATCTTGCTCGATAAACTTCTGGAACGAGTCAAGTTGGATAGAAAGAAGGTATGGTACATCCAAAACTTGTGGACGTTTACCAAAATCCTTACGAATACGTTTTTTCTCGGTATAGGAGTAAACCATAGGGTTCCTCAGCTCGCTGATAAGTGACCCACTCTGTCCGCCCTTAAGGACAGCACTCTGCAACACTATTTTTTCGAACAGAAAATAGAATATTTTCCGTAATACTCATTGCTATTACTCTTAAATCATTTCATTGCGTTACCTTACTACCGAGCTACCCGAGTGGATCGTAGCTGAGAACACAGTATATTAAGTCGTCAATAGGAAGGAGTATTTGGGTTGATTAGTAGCCAAACAGTGTGAAATGCTACTAACACCCTGCATGTGCTCTGCAAGGCAATCTTTTTGTAAAGTAATCCTTGTGAAACAAGCTCTTTACAAAACTACAAGCTGCCTTACAGCGCAAAAAGGCTGGCGATTAAAAAATCGCCAGCCGCCAGCCTTGAAAATCAGGCTGCGAACTTCAAACTGATCTTACTTGATCTCAACAGAAGCACCTGCTTCTTCCAGAGATTTTTTCAGAGCTTCAGCGTCGTCTTTGCTGATGCCTTCTTTCAGTGCTGCTGGTGCACTTTCAACCAGGTCTTTAGCTTCTTTCAGACCCAGGCCAGTTGCGCCACGTACTGCTTTGATTACAGCAACTTTGTTAGCGCCAACGCCAGTCAGGATTACGTCGAATTCAGTTTTTTCTTCAACTGCTTCAGCAGCACCACCAACTACAGCAACAGCTGCAGCAGCAGAAACGCCGAATTTTTCTTCCATCATGCTGATCAGTTCAACAACGTCCATTACAGACATTTCTGCAACTGCGTCCAGAATTTGTTCTTTAGTGATAGACATAACAAGTGTTCCTAAAATTCAGAAATAATTTATACGTTAAAAAGCAACGAAGGAAATAAGCAATTAAGCAGCTTCTTTCTGATCGCGTAGCGCAGCCAGAGTGCGAACCAGTTTGCCTGCAGCGGCTTCTTTCATGGTTGACATCAGGCGTGCGATTGCTTCTTCGTAAGTTGGGAGTGTAGCCAGACGATCGATGTCCGAACCTGGGATAAACTCACCTTCAAAGGCTGCTGCTTTAATCTCGAATGCTGGGTTCGCTTTCGCGAAATCTTTGAACAGACGAGCAGCGGCGCCCGGATGTTCGTTAGAAAAAGCAATCAAGGTTGGACCAACAAACGCTTCTTTCAGGCACTCATACTCAGTACCTTCAACAGCACGACGCATCAGAGTGTTACGAACAACACGCATGTAAACGCCAGCTTCGCGACCTGCTTTACGCAGTTCAGTCATTTTATCTACAGTAACGCCGCGAGAATCCGCAACAACCGCAGACAGCGCGCCTTTGGCTACTTCGCTGACTTCAGCAACAATCGCTTGTTTGTCTTGAAGATTTAGTGCCATTAGCTTCTTGCTCCTGGATTAACCGGGCAAACCCGGGACTCACTTCACTCAGAACATGAAATATGCCTGAGCGCTGAAACACGGTGAGCAGAATCCAGAAATTAAATTTCATTTGGCTCTGTCACCGTCTACGCAGGATATTAAGTAAGTAATTTATCTACGTACTTACGCCTGCGGTCTTGGACGGGGCTTGGATTAGGCCAAGCTCCAACCGAAAACTGTGATTTGCCCTGAACAAATTTTATGTACCAATTATTATAAATTGTTATAAATCTGTTCAGTCAAATTCGAAGCGTCAGATTTTAGACAAATCTGACGCTGAGGTAAAGCGTTATTCGCTTTCAGCCTAAATTATTAAGCTGTTACGGTGTTCAGACCAGACTGGTCAATCGCAACACCTGCGCCCATGGTAGTGGACAGGCTAACTTTCTTAACGTAAACGCCTTTAGCTGAAGATGGCTTCGCTTTTTTCAGCGCAACCAGCAGAGCTTCCAGGTTTTCTTTCAGTTTGTCAGCGTCAAAGTCAACTTTACCGATGGTGGTGTGGATGATACCGTTCTTGTCGTTACGGTAACGAACCTGACCCGCTTTAGCGTTCTGTACAGCTTCAGCAACGTTAGGAGTTACAGTACCAACTTTCGGGTTTGGCATCAGACCACGTGGGCCCAGAATTTGGCCCAATTGACCAACAACGCGCATTGCATCTGGAGATGCGATAACTACGTCGAAGTTCATTTCGCCTTTCTTAATCTGTTCAGCCAGATCTTCCATACCTACCAGTTCTGCGCCAGCAGCTTTAGCCGCTTCAGCGTTTGCGCCCTGGGTAAATACAGCAACACGTACTGAACGACCGGTACCGTGTGGCAGTACAGTCGCGCCACGAACGTTCTGGTCAGATTTACGAGCATCGATGCCAAGATTAACAGCTACGTCAACGCTTTCTACGAACTTAGCAGTAGCCAGTTCTTTCAGCAGAGCAACGGCTTCATTGATGTCATATTGCTTAGTTGCATCAACTTTTTCACGAATTGTGCGCATGCGCTTAGTCAGTTTAGCCATTGATTAACCCTCCACTACCAGGCCCATGGAACGAGCAGTACCTTCGATTGAACGCATCATCGCGTCAACGTCAGCACCAGTCATATCCGCAGCTTTAGTTTCAGCAATTTCACGAATCTGAGCGCTGGTTACTTTACCAACTTTCTCTTTGTTCGGTTTGCCGGAACCAGATTTAACGCCTGCTGCTTTTTTCAGCAGAACCGCCGCTGGTGGGGTTTTGGTAACGAAAGTGAAAGAACGGTCTGCATAAACAGTGATAACAACTGGAATTGGCAGGCCTTTTTCAATGCTTTCAGTTTTAGCATTGAACGCTTTACAGAATTCCATGATGTTCACACCCTGCTGACCCAGTGCTGGACCAACTGGTGGGCTTGGGTTAGCCATACCCGCTGCTACTTGCAGCTTAACGTAGGCTTGTACTTTCTTAGCCATCTATATTTCCTCTATATGGGTGTTATCGCCTCTGGAAAGAGGCTCCCCTAACGTTTCAGGCCCCGCCTAATAATTAAATCAGGCAAAACCACAAAAAATTATGTCTGTCATCAGACTTAGTTGCCTATCCGGATAAGCTAAAATAGCCCCCGAATAAAAACAAAAGGCGCGAAATTGTATGCTAATTTCACACCCTTTGCAAGCAAAACAGCTCAATTAAGCATCAGATTAAGCTTTCTCGACCTGACTGAAATCCAGCTCAACTGGCGTAGCACGACCAAAGATAGAAACCGAAACTTTCAGGCGGCTCTTCTCGTAATCGACTTCTTCTACAACACCATTGAAGTCTGCAAATGGGCCATCGCTGACGCGGACCATTTCGCCTGGTTCGAATAAAGTTTTTGGACGTGGTTTATCACCAACCTGCTGAAGACGATTCATAATAGCATCGACTTCTTTATCGCTGATTGGAGCAGGACGGTCAGATGTACCGCCAATAAAACCCATTACGCGAGGTACACTGCGAACCAGATGCCATGTCGCATCGTTCATTACCATTTGTACCAGGACATAGCCCGGGAAGAATTTACGCTCGCTTTTACGACGCTGGCCACTGCGGATCTCAACAACTTCTTCTGTCGGCACCATAACTTCGCCGAAAGAGTCTTCCATATCGTGTAATTTGATATGTTCACGCAGAGATTGGGCTACGCGACCTTCAAACCCAGAAAATGCCTGTATGACATACCAACGCTTTTTTGGGGATTCAGACATTCTTAAAACCTCAGGCCTGTAATAAATGAAACTAAACGCACCAGAATACCATCAAGCCCCCACAAAATCAGCGACATGACAGCCGTTACTGCGGCAACAATCAGTGTTGTATGCAGGGCTTCCTGGCGAGTTGGCCAAATGACTTTACGCATTTCGACGCGAGATTCGCGGGCAAATGCTAATGCAGCTTTACCTTTCGCAGTCAACAATGCAACTGCTCCTGCAAGGGCAACAATAGCAACAACGGCTATCGCGCGCAGGGGCAGGTTATACTCCCGGTAATAGTAATTACCCACAATAGCAACCACCAGCAGCACTGCTACCAATAGCCATTTTGCTATATCAAGACCACGCCCGCTTTCTTGAGCATTGCTATTCGCACTCATAAACCAACCTGTAACTATATGTAAGTAACTATGATGTAAATAGATAGCCAGCTTGCCTCGCAAGAGCAAAACAAATCAGACCGAACCCAAAAATAATTGTAATTGTATCTGACTCGGCGTCATAATTCAGCAGGACTTTTTGTATCCATTCGCCTGAAAACGAACTTATTAAGAAGAGTTCTCTTAAAACTGCTTGTCTGAAAACAGGCAGATACCAAAGCCTATCCGTTGTATCAGAGCCTATCTCACCAATAATTCAGTACAACTATTTGGTGTACCCATCAACAACTATTGATGAGATAGGTTCTTCTTAAGACAACGTATAAAAAGGGCATCTATCGATGCCCTTCCAAAATGAACACATTAAAAAAATTATGCGATCACTTTAGCAACAACACCAGCACCAACAGTACGGCCGCCTTCACGGATTGCGAAACGCAGACCTTCGTCCATTGCGATTGGAGCAATCAGAGTAACTACCATGTTGATGTTGTCACCTGGCATTACCATCTCAACGCCTTCTGGCAGTTCGATAGTACCGGTTACGTCAGTTGTACGGAAGTAGAACTGTGGACGGTAACCTTTGAAGAATGGAGTATGACGGCCACCTTCATCTTTGCTCAGGATATATACTTCAGATTCGAAAGTAGTGTGTGGCTTGATTGAACCTGGTTTAGCCAGTACCTGACCACGTTCGATTTCGTCACGCTTAGTACCACGCAGCAGAACACCAACGTTCTCACCCGCACGGCCTTCGTCCAGCAGTTTGCGGAACATTTCAACGCCAGTACAAGTTGTTTTCGCAGTATCTTTGATACCAACGATTTCAACTTCGTCACCAACTTTAACGATACCACGCTCAACACGACCAGTTACAACAGTACCACGGCCGGAGATGGAGAATACGTCTTCGATTGGCAGCAGGAATGGCTTGTCAATGTCACGCTCTGGTTCTGGGATGTAAGTATCCAGTGCTTCAGCC
>NZ_CAWQMW010000140.1:0-34742 GCF_963895965.1 Xenorhabdus sp. PB30.3
CACAGATGCACCTTGATGTAGCAAGAGTATCGCCATAATCCGGCGAGCATAGTTTTTATCTGCCGTTTTTTGGACAATTTTTCTCATTTGACGCCGCTCATTGCGCGGAATTGGTGGTACGATGGCCATAACTCAGTCCTTCCTTTTTGTGTTTTTTTGGTTTTGCGATTAAAAAGTTCGCAAAAATAGGACTGAGTTTCTTTGATTCGCCTACCATTTTGAAAAGCTATTTAGCAGAGCTTATTTAAGTAAAAGTGCCGCACTGAATAAACTAGCTTATGTTAGGGCACAAGAGCAGTTTGAAAAAGAAAAGAAGCCAAGTAACTATCCTATCAAAAAAGTTAAGCAAGAAGACGGAACGACTAAATTGATGTTTGGCAAGATGCGGCCTGAATTTATGGAAAGACATTCTCAAATTCTGGAAGAACTGAAAGCGGATATTGAACGAGAGAGAGAAAGAATAGCCCTACATAGAAAGTATTCAAAGGCAATGAGTAAAATCAATTCATTACATGATAAAATATCTGAGTTAGAAATGAAAATAGCCGACTTAGATTAATAATAAAAACAACAAAACAAATTTAATTACAGCGCCATCGCTGGGGACTCGCTTTCGCCAAAAACGGAGAATATAGAATGACGCAATCGACTTTGCTTGAAAGAAAGCGAAAGGCTCTTATTAACGCCATGTTGAGTACATTACAAAAGAAACACGGTTGCCACTCCGTAATAGTCAAAGTAGGTAGAACTAATTACAGGCTGGATTTAGATGAAGAAATATTAAATGTAGCTTTAATCCGTTACTTTGAATCCGATGTACTGGCGTTAAAACGTAAGCCAATAGCCGAATTGCTTATCATGAATACATATAACGAGCTTTATACCAAGCACGGGAATTTAACCCCACTAGGTGACGAGTTTATTAATGACCTATTAAAACTTATTGCTAAAAAAACGGAGCCAATAAAATGAAAAAGAAATCCTATTTAGATTTTGCCAATACCGCTATTCAAATGGAAAAAGAAGAAAAGTATAACCTCGCTGCCGAATATTGGGGAAAAGCTAATAAATTAGCAAATACGCTGAATACCCAACTCTGGTCTGAATATCGCCAAGAGCATAATGAAAAAAGATATTCATTGCATCATAGCCATAGTACCGCATTAAGAAGTCAGAAAGAAAATCAGCGAACAAAAGAGGTATTAAAAAAGCACCTTGATAATCACACTGAAACCAATAAGTGGAAACAAAAATTTCAACAGGCGGAGGTGAATAATGACGGTATATGAACAGGCAGGTGAATTAGCACGGAATTTAGAATCGAAAGGTTTATTTCGTCGCGCTGCGAATAAATGGGGTGAAGCCCTTTCATTATCTCAGAACCTTAAACAAGAACAAGAATGTATTAAAAACGGAAATCGCTGCATTCAAAAAGCAAAAGTAATTATTCGTGAGGGGTGGTAATGGCGAAAAGAAAAAGAAGTAGAACTCAACAGGGTTTTGCGGGAATGACCATCCCGCAATTAGTTCAAATAAAAGAAGAGTCCATGGATATATACACGAACTCAAAGAAGTACATAGAGCCTTATTCAACAAATGATGGAGATGTATTAATTCCGCTTAATCGCTCTATGCGCCGTCATGCAAAGAAAATGAAAATTGAAATTAAGGAAGCGAAATAATGAGCAAGAAAAATGAATTAGTTCCAGTATCAGCCAAAGAATTACAGATCGTTGAATATCGCGGTCAGCGTGTTGTGACTACCGAGCAATTAGCTTCGGGGTATGGTACGACTGTTGATCGCATCCGGCAAAACTTTAACCGCAACAAGTCCCGATTTATTGAGGAGAAACACCATTTTCAGGTTGAAGGGGAAGAACTAAATGATTTGCGCGTATCTTTTAGCGACGCGCAAATTTCCTCAAAAACCCGCTCACTAACACTCTGGACAGAACGCGGCGCAGCGAACCATTCCAAGATGTTAGAAACAGACCAGGCTTGGAGTTACTTCGATGATCTGACTGAGTTCTATTTCACCCGCCGCGACAGCATCACAACCGAAGCGGAACTGTTAAGTAATCCCGCAAAGTTACGTTCCATGCTGTCTGTATATGCCGAAAATGTCGAACGCCTTGAGGGTGAGAACAAAACCCTGAGTGCAACGGTTGACAGTCTGGAAAAACACTTTACCAAAGGCATAACCCTCCCGGCTTTCTGCAAAGGGCTTAACGGGGTAAATACCGCCAAAATCATGTGGTGGGCAATGGAGCGGAACTGGCTCTACAACGAACAGAAAGACCCGGAGAAAAAACCGCGCTGGCGTGTCGCTTCCTACGCCCGTGATCGCTATCTCACCGAAGACGAAAACGAGATAAAGCCGCATGGACAGGATCCCTTTATTACCCGTACTGCTGTGCTACTGGAAAAAGGCTGTCATCGTCTTTACGCCCTGTACATGAAAGGTGAGCTTCCCATGAAGAAGAGCTGGAACGGTGAATACCAACACGATAAAGCGGTTTATACGCCGGAGGTCAAATAATGAAAAAGCCTCATCACACTGAAACGGAATTTGATTACGGCAAGCATGGCGTGATTGTCCTCACTGAGGCGGCTAACACTGAAATTATCGGTTATATAGAGGCGCTGAAATCATTGGACGCGGGTCAGTATGACCGCGATTTATTACTGGGTTTTGATTTGGTACTGGCGATTTCTCATGGCTGGAAAGCAGGCTTTTATAAGCCCACCAGCGAACAGAGTGTGATGCTGTGGCGCTGGATTGTCTCAGCCTCATTTATCCGGGAGCAAATGGACAGAAACGGTACGCGTGAGGTTGATAACGACGAAGGCGGCACTGATACCGCAGCTATTTATCTTAATGGTGCCTCTGCCATCACAGTATACCCGTTTTCAGAGCGCCTGATGCTGGCAGCCCATGTTGAGGGGATCGCCTTTGAGCAGTTCGGCAGAGAAGCAGGCGCAGATATGGCCATCAGAATGTATATGGACTTCATCAATATGCAGCCAGAAAGCGGGAACTGGTTATCTGAGAAAGGGCGTGAGGGTCTTTCTATGTTGCACGATGACTTAATCAAGTCAGTAGAAGCGGGTGAATTTGGCGATATCCCCATCATTCATTAATAGGAGGCTCACATGATAACAAAAAACTTTCGCCTCAACGCGCTGGCGAACAGCTATTCAGCCGCTATCTATAACGATGTAGTGACCCGTAACGGCGGTGCTCACTTCACGATGCAAGTCGGTAAAACAGAAATCAATATTGCTATTGTCGAAGGGGCAAAAGGCATTCGTGAACTGGTGGACAGTTACGCACTGGAAGCACTACAGCAGAGTTATCCAGCATGGGAAGTTATCGCCATCGCCCTGATGGAGAAATGTGTCGTCAATGGTCTCCTGACAGTCTACGGACGTGAGATATGGCAAAGCATGATCAATGACATGGGTGAAACACTGGCGGCTAAGGGGATGTTTCAATGAAAATTGAATATATCGACGAAGGTATATCCTCAAAAATCATTGTGAGTAGCGTCATCACTGCACATCGACGTCATAACCGTTGTATTGATGCTGCTCTGCTGGCTACACCTGTTCGCGCTTCTACTTCTGTCGGCTTCCTTTTTAGGATGACCGTTATTACAGGCAAAACACCTCACGTACTACGTGCTTACAAAATCATTTGTGAGGAGGAGCGCCGTGACTGAGGAACACCGCCAGATGGTGGACATTCACGACGAACTGGTCAGAACGGTAGTCCACATCGACGACGGCAGGGATTGGGGGCAGCGCATTATCCACATTATGAATCGTAATCGGCATATTCATGAGGGCATCTGCCCTCCTCTTCCACCAGCACCCAAAGTGGCAGCAGTGAAGATAACACCAGCGAATAAAAAGCATAACAAACGGGGTAAAAAATAATGATAAGCATCGATAACGCACAGAATGATATTAGCTTGCCCGGACAAATCGACGACGGGCGTGAGTGGGCAGATTGGTTATTGAAGAAGGCGGAAGAGAGCAGAAAATTACCAGTCATTCCATGGGTCAGTGTCAAAGAAAGAATGCCAGAGAAGGATGATGTATGGCTTCGCTTATGTCTTGTTTATGTTTCTGTGGGTTCTATTTCTCATGCAGGTTATGACTACTGGGATGTCGACATGCAGCGGTGGTCAGAACACGAATGCGATGAAGTCACACACTGGTGCTACATGGATGACATTCCCGCACCAGTAACAGAGGAACACAGATCATGATCAATAACTCATTCCACCTGACTCAGATTATTGCCTCAGTCTGGGGTGATCCGTCTGATATCACTGATGTAGTCTGGCATTCTGGGTATCGCAAGCCTGAACGGGAAGCAACAGAAATAGTCCAGCTCACTATCGATATTATGGAAGGGGTGCCTGATGGGGTGCCCTACTCCGCAAGACCGAAGAATTTGAACGATATTCTCATGGCGGAACTGAGCGACATTATTTTCGGTGCGACGTGGAGTGATAAAGCAACACCGGCGAGTGTGGCGAGGGTGATATTGGAGAGCGGGTATCAGAAAGGAGGTGAGCAGTGTCAAATAAATTAATCAGACTGACTGAGGTTTTGAGCAGAACAGGTTATAGCAAGTCATGGACTTATAAATTAATTGATAAAGGAGAATTTCCTAAGCCCGTTAAGATTGGCTCTCGCTCAATTGCCTTTATAGAAAGTGAGATTAATGAGTGGATTGAGCAGCGTATCAATGAATCTCGCTGCTCAATTGAAGATAATACTTAATCAGTCATTTTTAAAACGGCTATTAGTAATACCTTTCCCGCACTCTAGAGAACTCATAAAATCAGCATACCATTGCAGCATTTCCCGGCGACCATCCAAATGAAGGGCATGATTATACGTGCCCCTAATGGTATTTTTATCCACATGAGCAAGCTGTAATTCCACCCATTCAGAAGGGAAGCGCTGCTCATGCAATACGGTACTCATAGTGTGACGGAATCCATGTCCTGTAACTCTACCACCGTACCCCATGCGCTTCATCATGGTATTCATAGCCATCTCACTAAGAGGTTTTTTATAATCTGTTCGGCTGGGAAATACATATTGATAATCACCGCTGATTGGAATTAGTTGTTGAAGCAAAGTCATTACTTGATCGGACAAAGGCACACTATGCGGTCTACGCATTTTCATTCTTTCGGCAGGAATTTGAATAAGCCTTTTTTCCAGATCAACTTCACTCCACTCTAACTTTCTTAATTCACCGGGGCGCAATCCCGTGATAATTAAAATTCTCAGTGCGTGTCTAACAATCTGGCTGCCCATGTGTTTATCAATGGATTTCAGGAATTCGGGTAACTCGTCAACATCAAGGTGCGGATAATGCTCTCTTTTATGAGGAATAAAAGCACTGGCAAGATCAGGGGCGGGATTATATTCAGCTCGACCTGTGATAATTGCATACTTCCAAACTTCACCACAACGCTGACGGACTTTTTTTAATTTCTCTGTAGCACCCCTTTTTTCCATTCTCGTAAGAACGTCCAATAATTCCAAGGGTTTTATATCTGCTATTGGCCTATCACCAATATAAGGGAAGACATCATTTTCAAAAGCACTCATCATGTCAGCACGATACCCTGCCGACCACCTATCTTTGCGTTTTTCGTACCATTCAAGAGTGATTTTTTCAAAAGTGTTTTCAGACATTATGGTGCTTTCTCGCTTCTTCTGTTTCCTGTCTTCAGAAGGATTAACGCCACCAGCAATCATAGAGCGGTACTCTGCGGTTCTTTTCCTTGCTTCCGCTAAAGGCACTTCAGGATAAGTACCTAAAGATAGCATTTTTTGCTTACCTTCAAAACGATAACGGAATCGCCAACCTCTGGAGCCATTCGGTTCTATTAACAACCAAAGCCCGTTTCCATCGGAAAGAGTATAAGCCTTTGCTTCTGGCTTAGATCTCTTAATTGCCACGTCTGTTAGCTTCATCATTTCACCCATGTGTATAGGAAGATGTGTATAGGAAAAACTATACACAAAACTATACACAATTTCATGTCGCTTTCAGGAGATGTTAGAAGATATCAGGAGACTTGAGCTTGTTGCTATTCGTTGATTTTACTAGTAAAAGTAGACTTTAGGAGACGTTGCGAGAAGTAGAAGTGGCGGAGGAGGAGAGATTCGAACTCTCGGATGGTTTCCCATCGGCGGTTTTCAAGACCGCTGCCTTCAGCCGCTCGGCCACCCCTCCGCGATGACGTGCACTATAAACATCACTGTTCCCAATGTAAAGTACTTATATGCTCAATTGATGCCAAATCACTCACATAACTGTTCGTTGGCGCATTTATTCAGCATTTATGGCAATCTTTCTTTGGAATAAAGGTGATTTTTGCTAAATTGCAGCCATTATTGTCGAGTGGTTAAAAAGCTATGTTGGTATTTGAAGGTCGAGAAATCGAAACTGATGCACAGGGTTATCTTAAAAACAGTAACGACTGGGAAGAAGCGATGGCACCGCTACTTGCCGAGCAGGAAGATATCATCTTAACCGAACAGCATTGGGAGGTGGTTCGATTTGTCCGCGAGTTTTATGAGGAGTTTAACACTTCCCCCGCTATCAGGATGTTAGTCAAGGCGATATCACAAAAGCATGGCGAAGAAAAAGGTAATAGCCGCTATCTTTATCGCTTGTTTCCTAAAGGACCGGCAAAGCAAGCAACTAAAATTGCAGGGTTACCAAAACCAGTGAAATGTATCTGAGTCTGTCATCCGCCTTCAATGGCGGATGCTGAAATCAGCCATTTCCTCTATCTCACAAAACTGAGGCTGAAAATGTTCAATCTTCGAACCCGGAGGCCCGCCTTTCTCCAGCCAATGTATTAGCGCTGCTATTTGTTCTTCATTACCACAGGCAACGATTTTGACACTGCCATCATTCATATTCCGAACATACCCCAATAGCTTATTTTTCTTTGCCCAGCAGTATGTCTGATAACGAAAACCAACTCCCTGTACTCGGCCATAAACATAAATAGTGATACTTTGAACTGCCATTTCTTTTTCTCCCTCAAACAAAATTGAAAAGTGACTCTTCAGTATTCTGATGGAAAAGTATTTATTTTCTGTTATGCAATAGATTGAAAACTATCAGGTATAATAACTTTGGCATGCTAAGACCACTTTTAGTATTGTATTTTATATACACAACAGCTAACCTGAAATATGAGATGGTGATCACATACCATCTCAAATGCAAGATTCCGGTTACCGGGTGTGCGCTTGAAATTTACCTTACGGCCCTTATATAAGAGTGATTGCAAGGTTTCTCTGGAGGTGACTATGATGATCGCCAGCAAATTCGGTATCGGCCAACAAGTGAGACATAGCCTGTTGGGCTATCTGGGTGTTGTTGTAGATATTGATGCCGAATATTCTTTAGAACAACCACAGGAAAATGATATCGCATCTAATGCTACTTTACGTTCAGCTCCGTGGTATCACGTTGTGATGGAAGGTGATGATGGGCAACCTGTCCACACCTATTTAGCAGAGGCTCAATTGACTTACGAGATATCAGATGATCATCCGGAACATCCTTCTCTGGATGAGTTAGCTGAATCTATCCGCAGTCAATTGCTGGCTCCAAGGTTACGAAATTAAACATATTCCTTTAAAAAGTTAAACGATACTGATAAGGAAAGGCGATGAAATAAAAATAACCCATCGCCTTCTTTACTTTTCTAATCCTAAACGTGGGATCTCAATTTTCGGACAGCGATCCATAATCACATCTAACCCCTTATTTTCTGCCAGTAATTTCGCCTCATCATTAATTACTCCTTTTTGCAGCCAAAGCACTTTTGCTCCAATGGCAATCGCTTCTTCCGCAATACCATAAGCAGCTGTTGCATTACGAAAGACATCAACCATATCAACTGGCTGTTCGATATCAGCTAACTGCTTCACAACGTGCTGTCCTAATAATGTTTTGCCCGCTAGCCTAGGGCTAACTGGTATAACGTTATATCCCTGATTAATCAGGTACTCCATTACCTCATAGCTGGGTCGATCTGGTTTTTCACTCGCTCCCACCAGAGCGATTGTTCCGACTTTTTTCAGGATATCTATCAGATATTGATCACTCATAAAGCCCCCTAACTCATGATTATGCTGTAATAATTATACGTTTCATTTACTACAGTGTTTATGACAATCACGTTTATTTCTATTATCTTGTTATTAAAATAATTGGTAAATGGTGCATTTTCACGAAGGTATTAATATGGAATTAACAACCCGTACACTGACTGAATCCAAAAGTATTGCTCTGATTGCACATGATCACTGTAAACAATCTCTTCTGTCTTGGGTCAATGAACATAAGCGTGTATTAGAACAAAACAGGCTCTATGCCACAGGTACAACCGGAAACTTGCTTCAACAACAAACGGGTTTACCGATTACCAGCCTATTGAGTGGGCCGATGGGAGGTGATCAACAGATTGGTGCATTGATTTCTGAAGGAAAAATTGATGTTCTAATCTTTTTTTGGGATCCTCTGAATGCCGTTCCTCACGATCCCGATGTCAAGGCACTGTTACGTCTGGCCACAGTCTGGAATATCCCTGTAGCAACAAATCGAACAACTGCTGATTTTCTTATCAAATCTTCGCTTTTTACCGAAAAAGTCGATATTTACGTACCTGATTATCAGAGGTATCTTGATGACAGGTTAAAATAAGCACAGCCACCAGCAAAGAAAACCAGATTATTTCCCCGAAACCTAAGGCTTTCGGTGCTCTGGGACACCTAATTTAGATAATTGATGAATAAATACCGATGGATTTTTAGGTTCCTGCATCAGCCAGAGCTGCTTTTTTGCTCTCGTTAATGCAACATATAACAGGCGCTGCTCTTGTGTATCAGAAAATGTTTCAGGTTTCGGCAGTAAAACCTGCTCCAGCACTGTTTCTTTTTCTGATGCCGGAAAACCTTCTTTTCCTTTTCGTAATCCTAAGATAATAATGTAATCAGCCTGTTGCCCCAGAGATTCGTGAATGGTCATAAAGTTAATATTTAAATTCGGCCAACGGGTTGCCGCTTTCTTCAATACCTCAGGCTTATGAAAATGGTAACGGGCCAATAAGAAGATGGTTTCCTGACTGGTGACATAGCCACTCATCCGGTTTAATAAGGCTTCCAATTGTTCTTCGGGCAAAATCATGACTGATTTTTTATTTCCTTTTATTGAACTATGATTGGTAAGCCTACACAATAAATCACTCACTTGGCTGTGAAAGAGATGGGTAATTCCATTAGTCATTTTACTAATGTGCTCATTAAAACGATACGTGGTATCTAAAATGCACTCGTCACTCTCACCAAAATAAGCAGAAAAAGTCTTTATTGAAGGCCATTCAAGACTGTTACACCGACAAACTCCCTGCCAGTTATCTCCTACTGCGAATATATGGCTTTGTCTATTTTTCGCTTGAAGTGTAGTTAATAACTTAATACTTAGAGGAGAAATATTCTCCAGATTATCTAACAGGATATGCTTCCACGGGCTAATGAAACGTCCTTTTTGCAGAGTATTTACTGCCTGATGAATCAACCCATAAAAGTCCAGCGCGCCTTCTTCTTTTAATGCCGATTTCCAGGCTTTCAGCAAAGGTGCCATCAGGCGGATACGTTTTGGGAATATATCTGAATATTCAGGCGAAGCCCGTTCCAGCATCTCTTTTTGGCTACCACCATGCATTCTCATTAACTCCAGCCAATAATCCAGATGGCTGGATAAACGGGATTGTACCTGCCTGTCATTCCAATATGCTCCATCGGGTAACTGCCAGTCTAACTCTTCATTCAACCATTCGCGCCAGCCTTTGGCCTGTGCTTTTTTTTCATTACACTGTTTTTGCCATTCCCGAATAAGAAAATCATGGCGCTTTTGAGTATTAGTCTCTAATTCACTAATTTTTGGTGTATTGCTATTTGCCTGCCGGATGATACAAAGGGCCAGTTCATGGAATGTTCTCGCTTGTATCGTTTTTGTTCCCGAGCGTAACTGAAGACGTTTATTTATTTCTTCAACCGATTTCTGCCCGGCTGACAGTAATAAAACCTGCTCAGGAAGCGCCTGCTGGCGTAATAATAGCCACTCTGCCCGGGCAATTAAAACAGATGTCTTTCCGCTTCCCGCACTTCCCGAAACTAATATGGATTTTTCACCATTAATAACGGCCTGATATTGTAACGGATTGAATGGTGCATTTTCTGCGATTTGGAACAATTCACCATATCGTTCCTGAATGCGCTCAGCCCACTGCTGGTTTATGAACTTTCGCCGTTCCTCTCCTTCATTAAGCCAGTTCAAGCACGTCTGGTAATTTTCCCGACAGTTTGCAAAGTCCTTGAGTCTTTGTAATGGCAAGGGAATAGATTGAAATGTTTCATGGATTTGTTGCTGTAATAGAGATAAATCTTCTGTCTTCATCCAATAATCTTGCTGGCGAATTTTATCAATTTTATTTACCTGAGCAGACAGAACGCCAGAGCTGATGCCGCTCATATCAGAGCTCCATGCCTGCCATTCCTTGAATAAATAATGGTAAAAACGCTGTGTTTGCTGCCATTCAGTGCCATGTAAACGAACAACTTTCCCTTCCGGTAACTCAAATTCCAGTTCCCCCCAGACCAGCCCTCGCTTACACTGAATATCGATTAATTGATTAAATGGAATTAGGTACTGATGTTTGTCACCACTGACTTCAATGCCAGCACTCAGTAAACGCACTCGATTATAAGGATGCCGAGCAAGTCGTTGACCAATTTGTGTTGATTTTAGTTCCATTGTAATAGCACCGTACCTGAAAATTGTTGAGCTATCTGCTCACTTAAATGTTGTTAGGAGTTTTTTGTGCTAACTGTTTTTTCCAGCTCCCGCCATTTTTTGTATAACAATCACGTTTTCTATTATATTCGTATATTTATTGCGCTAA
The DNA here is from genome assembly GCF_963895965.1 of Xenorhabdus sp. PB30.3. Classification (NCBI taxonomy): domain Bacteria; kingdom Pseudomonadati; phylum Pseudomonadota; class Gammaproteobacteria; order Enterobacterales; family Morganellaceae; genus Xenorhabdus; species Xenorhabdus sp. PB30.3. The sequence goes on from NZ_CAWQMW010000140.1 coordinate 11,022, forward strand.
CAGGAACTACACTGGTTCCCTGGCTATTGAAAGAAGAACCCAAGATTACAATCCCTTTGACGTTAGGTGTTGTCGCCGCCGCATTAACAGACTTAGATGATCGTTTAGCGGGTCGTTTGCGCAATCTGGTCATCACCTTAGTCTCCTTCTTTGTTGCTTCTGTTTCTATTACTTTACTTTTTCCATACCCTTGGTTCTTCGCTCTTGGGCTGGCGATTTCTACCTGTAGTTTCATACTACTTGGTGCTTTAGGGCAGCGTTATGCCACCATCGCTTTCGGTGCTTTATTGATTGCAATATATACTATGCTGGGTACATCGATATTCCCTGTCTGGTATCAGCAACCTTTATTATTACTCACTGGTGCAATTTGGTATAACTTGCTGACACTAGCAGGGCATGCACTATTTCCTATCCGCCCGTTACAAGAAAACCTAGCACGCTGTTATCATCAGCTTTCTGTGTATCTGCACGCCAAAACAAATTTGTTTGACCCAGATGCTGAAGCAGAGGAATACGAGCAGGCTGTGTTTGATATTGCGATGGCCAACAGCACATTAGTATCAACACTGAATCAAACTAAAATAACTTTATTAAGTCGTTTGAAAGGAGACCGTGGGCAACAGGGAACCCGAAGGACTCTACACTATTATTTTGTTGTTCAGGATATCCATGAACGTGCCAGTTCGTCTCACATTCAGTATCAAAAGCTACGAGAAACATTGCGCCACAGCGATCTTCTATTCCGTTTCCAGCGATTATTGTCCATGCAGGCACAGGCCTGTGAGCAGGTTTCACAATCCATTATCCTGCGTAAACAATATCAGCATAGCTCACGGTTCGAAAATGCTTTCACCTATCTTGAAATCTCTTTAGAGAAATTAAAAAACCAACAACTAGTTGATACTAAGATCGTTGCATTTAGTAACTTACTGAAAAATTTGCGGGCAATTGATGCACAACTAGCCGGACTCAGTTCTGAGCAATATCTGACCCTTCAGGAAACTGCTCAATATAATAAGCAAAGCGATGACAGGCAGTACCATGACAAACAGTACAACGATAAACAAGAAGAGACGCAATTATCCGATGAGGCCTTAACGGGATGGCGTGATATTTCATTTCGGCTTCTCAGCAACCTGACACCCAAATCAGCACTATTCCGTCACGCTATCCGTATGTCTGCTTTGCTTTGTACTGGTTATGCCATTATTCAGCTATTTGATATGCAAAGAGGTTATTGGATCCTGCTAACCAGCCTGTTTGTCTGTCAGCCTAACTACAGCGCAACTCGCCGCCGTCTGGCTCTGCGGGTTATCGGGACATTGGCGGGTATTTTGATTGGCCTGCCTATTCTCTATCTTGTACCTTCTATTGAAGGGCAATTATTGCTGATTGTCATTTCAGGTGTGTTATTTTTTGCCTTCCGTAGTAGCCAGTATGCACATGCCACTCTATTTATTACGTTACTGGTATTATTAAGCTTTAATCTATTGGGTGAAGGCTTTGAAGTAGCGTTACCCAGAATAGTCGATACCCTGATCGGTTGTGGTATTGCTTTGTTGGCAGTCAGTTTTATCTGGCCTGATTGGAATTTTCGCCAATTGCCACAAGTCATTACCCGTACAATGAATGCCAATTGCCATTATCTCAATGCTATTTTGCTGCAATATCATCAAGGAAAGAGTAATTGTCTGGAATATCGGGTTGCTCGCCGTAACGCTCATAATTATGATGCCGAACTGGCATCGGTTGTTTCAAACATGTCATCAGAACCTAAGCATCATCGTATTTCTCAGGAAGAAGCATTTCGTTTTCTTTGCCTGAATCATACCATGTTGAGTTATATTTCCGCCTTAGGTGCACATCGTGACAGACTTAATGAACCTGTCATTCTGGATCTACTGACTGAAGCAATTCACCATGTTGAATCTGCATTGCAACAAGACAGAGTTAATGATGAGTTCCTACATCAAATTTCAGAGCATTTGATACAAAAAAGTAATCAATTAAATTCTGATAACAGCAATGTTCAACTTGTATTACAGCAAGTAGGGCTGCTAGTTGAATTATTACCGGAAATAGTTAATTTGAAAAAGCAAATAAACAATCAGAAATCTAATTAAATATATCCCGCCTTCTATGAAGGCGGTTTTTTTATTTTTATAACTTATATTTTCTGCATTTAAAATCAATTATCATCTGTCGTCTTAAATCAAGGAAAAATAGAATAATACTAGTTACTATGTTCTAATTCTTGATGCCATATAAGTAAATCATGGCGTAGTTTTTCTGGCAACACAGCAACATGGCAGCCTTCTATTGCTCCGGCTAATGCTAGTAAGATATTAACACTTATCTTCTTTCCATTTTGTTGTAATTTAAGATAAGTTACTTTTGCTCCTAACACACGTAATTCTTCTACTTTTGATATTCCAGCTTTCCATAACTGGCGCTCCAAAGCCATCCCAAGATTAGGAAGATCTTTTAATCTGAGAGGTGTTCTTTGTTTATTAATAATATCTGTCAGTGTATCTTGATAGGCTAAATTAACATATTCGAATAATTGTTTTTGATCCCGCCAAAGTGACTCACTGACTCGGTAATAACGCAAAGCCACAGGAATTCCCCTTTTTGAATAGATAAACGTCTCCATGCCTTTTGCTTTAAATAACGTCTCTGCATAACTATTCCCTCGTAAATAAAGCTCACCTTCATAACTCAGGGCGAACAAGACTCCATCAATTGATAATCCAATTCCACCAAACTGGGATTTTTTTTTAAGTTTACCCAATGAAGATACGCCGTGTTTCAATTGATCAAAACGCGCCCCAGATAAAAACATTTTTATCACTCCATGAATTATATCCTGACTAAATATTTTATGCTCAGTTCCCTTGTCTGTTATTAACAAAATAAATAACAAGAACAAGTAATTAAAACCATACGCAATCTATTTCTGGCTGCCAATCATTAAATGAGAAAAAAACTGTTTTATATGAATTTTTGCGAAGCGCCTTGAAAAAAATGGTCTTGCTTTTAGCCAAATAACCAATTACTGTATATATATACAGGCATCATGGTGAGGAACATTATGCGTATTCAACCCACTCTGGAGTATCTCATTGAGAGTAAAATTGAAGCTGAGAACAGTACAACTCACAAACACGAAATCACTAATGTAACGGGCACTACATCTACAAAATTACAACCTCTTAGTCAGGCTGAGCAAAATTCCTTACAAGCAGTAAATGGTACAATCCGTGAGTTAAGCTATTGTGAACAATGGCCTGTGGTTAACCACATCCTACTTCCTTTGCTACAACAATCCAGAGATGAAAACAGGTGGTTACTCTGGATAACGCCTAATAAAAGATTAAGCCGCCAGTGGTTAGTCGACTCGGGTTTGCCTTTAGACAAGAGCGTTCAATTAAACCAAATTACCCCTGTTGCATCACCCTATGCCATGGAGAAAGCCTTAGCAAGTGGTAGCTACTGCATCGTATTAGGATGGCTGCCAGAACTGTCTGAATATGGAGTACAAAAACTGAGATTAGCTGCACAGAAAGGCACAACACTAGGCCTGATTATGCGTCCTCAGGCCTCACCCGAACAGTATAATCCTGTAGAAAGCAGGATAAAGTTTCATTCTATTTACTATCATTGAATTAATTTAAGATTATTCTCAGTATTTTTTAAAATAAACATGCTATGAGTAATAAAACTTTTTTATTTATTATAAAAATCAAATAATTAAATAACCAACTTTCATAAGCTATCATTAATAATATTTAATTTCTTACAGGTATTAATTTAAAAAATATGTATCACAAATCACCATGTACTTGTAAGTTTTAAAGTTCGTTGTAGACTCTACAAAGTTGGGTTGATGCTGATTTAACTAACATTTCAGGAATTATCTATTGATATTAAGCGCATATACCTAACAGATTGTTTCAACCAATGGCCAACAATAAGACTTTAAGGCCAACTACTTATTATTTGGATGATAACGAGGCGTACAATGAAGAAGACAGCTATCGCAGTGGCCGTGGCAGTAGCAACTTTTGCAACTGTGGCTCAAGCAGCTCCAAAAGAGCATACTTGGTATGCAGGTACTAAGGTAGGTTGGTCCGACTATAGTAGAACAGGATTTAAAGATATCGATGCTGCTAAAATAGCAACAGGTAATGCTGACAAGAAAGATGCTCTGGGTGCCGGAGCTTATGTTGGTTATCAGGCAACACCATACATAGGTTTCGAATTAGGTTATGATTGGCTCGGGAAAATGACCTATAAATCTAAGATTAATGACGCCAGTTTCAAAAGCCAGGGTATTCAGCTTGCAATGAAATTGAGCGCCCCGCTGACAGACTCTTTAGATGCTTATACACGTCTGGGGGGCATAGTGTGGCATTCAAACGCTTCAGCAAATTACAGCCACTCAGATAAAACAAAAGACTATGTGAAAAATAATAGTACTGGTATTTCACCGCTAATCGCTCTCGGTGCTGAATATGCATTGACGAAAAATGTTGCAACTCGTCTGGAATACCAGTGGGCACCAAAAGTTGGTCAGAGCGGAAAAGGCAGCTCAGATGCATATACGCAGGATCGCAGCTCTTATTTAGGGCCTAAACCAAATAACGGTCTGCTAAGCCTCGGTGTTTCTTACCGTTTTGGACAGGATGATGAAGCTACGCCTCCTCCTGTGATCCCTGCTCCGATGCCTGTTGTTGAAAACAAAAGCTTTACCCTGCGTTCTGATGTCCTGTTTGACTTCAACAAATCAACATTGAAGGCTGAAGGTAAACAGGAACTCGATGCACTCTATAACCAATTAAGTAAAATTGACCCAAATCAGGGCCATGTTGTAGTTCTTGGTTACACTGACCGAATCGGTAGCCAAAACTATAACTTACCTCTGTCCCAGAAACGGGCTCAATCCGTTGTTGACTATCTGATTGCAAAAGGTATTCCTGCAAACAGCATTCAGGCTGAGGGTCGCGGTAAAGAAGATCCGGTTACCGGCTCAACATGTGACAATATCAAAGCGCGCTCTACATTGATTTCGTGTTTGTCACCAGACCGCCGTGTTGTTATCAATATTCAGGGTACTCAGGAAGTAACTGTTCCTGCAAAAGTTGTCCTTTGATTTATCTACATTATTCATAAAATAAAAACCTCATGTGTAAGCATGGGGTTTTTATTTATTTCACCGTTTTTCAAAGACTATTTATCTAAAATTGCAGCTAAATCCTGTTTTAAATTCAGAATTTGGTGAGCATATTTTTCTTTATGTTCAGCATCTTCCAATAATTGTACAATTGTTTCTGATAAAGTATTACCACGGCGTCGGGATAGATTTGAAAGACGCTGCCAGACATGAAAATCCAGATCAATCGACTTTTTACGCGAGTGCTGATGTTCTGCGTTAAAATGGCGCTTACGCCGTGCTCGGATAGTTTGCTTCATGCGGTTGGATAGAGCTTGATTCATATGCAGTGAAATCCATTGCAAAACCTTGACAGGTTCTCGCTCTAATTTTAACAATGCATTAATTGCATCCTGAGCTGCACTTTTTTCAAGATATTTAGTGACTTCTTCACCTTCTCGATGTTTTTTCACTAAATAAGCCCATTTCCAGCCACATTCCAGATTTTCCAGTTGTTGATATTTCATTTCATCTCTCAGTGACAGCGTAACTTAAATTAAGCATAGCAATTATTTATCTTAATTTCTCATAACAACACCGGATTATCGTGCATTTCTTAAACTATCAATGGGATAGTACAAATATCATGCCTTTCAAAGATTATGGCATGTTGGTTCACAGCCTAATCTTGTATAATAAATGTTTCTTTTTCACTACATGTAGCTATCACTTTGACGAATATAAAATTAGACTGGCAATCATTACAGCCAAATAGTGTACCTTATCAATCACTTTTCAATTCTGTTTCTGAATCACCTTCCGTCACCCTGGAAGTCATTCAACCCAGGCTGCACAATGGGCTAACACTTTTTTGTCAGGCCAATTTACGCCAATCTTTTATGCTGTTAAAAGCAGAAGAAAGTGATGCCTGCCTGGCCCTTTTATCCGATACAGTTTCTACATTATTACCAGAAAGCTATCCTGATGTTGGTGGCTATTATCAGATAGAACACCAAACCATTACATGGCATTCCTCCGGTGAAGGCCCTTTCTCGCCAAATCAAAGAGTTGCTTATCGCGAGTGGATTGAACCTGAACAATTATTTGGCAACATCTACACACACCAGAATGTGCTTCAACTCCAGCCGGGGCTTATCCACCAAGTTAATGGTGGTGTTTTAATCTTACCCCTACGCACGCTGCTATCCCAGCCATTAATGTGGGTTCGGCTCAAACAGATGATCATTCAACGACGTTTTGACTGGTTACCACACAATGAAAACCACTCTCTGCCTCTGCCAGTGCCCTCAATACCGTTAGATTTGCGTCTGATCCTTGTAGGAGATCGGTTCAGTCTTGACGAATTGCATGCTATTGAACCGGAATTGGCAAGCAGTGCTTTATACAGTGAACTCGAACCTGATATGCCATTTCATGAGGAAGATGATCTGGCGATGTGGTGTCGATATGTAAGTGGATTCATTCAGCAGCAAAAACTCCCGTCTTTGAGCCAAGATGCCTGGAGCGAATTATTCAGGCAAGCTGTTCGCTACACCGAAGATCAATTCAGTTTGCCTTTAGACATCCAGTGGCTGAAACAAACTCTGGAAACAGCGGCTAATTATCAGCAGGAAAATCAGATTACCCTGCATTCTCTGCAACAGGCAGAAGATAACCGGCGCTGGCGTCATAGCTATTTAGCTGAACGCAGTATGGACGAAATTCTGAAAGGTCAAATACTGATCCGTACACAGGGTACTGTTATTGGTCAAATAAACGGATTGTCTGTACTTGAATATCCGGGCCATCCAGATCCGATTGGTGAACCCTCCCGAATCAGTTGTGTTGCCCATTTAGGCGATGGCGAATTTATTGATGTAGAACGTAAAGTCGAGCTTGGGGGTAATATTCACGCCAAAGGCATGATGATTATGCAGGCCTACTTGATTTCTGAGTTAAAACTCGATCAGCCTCAACCCTTTTCTGCTTCTATTGTATTCGAGCAATCCTATGGCGAAGTCGATGGTGACAGTGCTTCGTTAGCTGAATTATGTGCATTAATCAGTGCATTGTCTCAACAGCCGATAAACCAGCAAATTGCGGTGACAGGAGCCGTCGATCAATTTGGTAATGTTCAGCCGATTGGTGGTGTTAATGAAAAAATTGAAGGTTTTTTCCGTGTATGTCACTGCCGTGGGCTAACCGGTTCACAAGGGGTGATTATCCCGACAGCCAATGTGCAGCATCTGTGTTTGCATCAGGATGTTATTAATGCGGTGAAAAATGGAGAATTCCATATTTGGGCTGTAGAGCACGTGTCCGAAGCCGCTTCATTATTGACAGACATCCCTTATTATGACGAACAGAAAGAACATCTGTTAGCTATGATATATGAACGTATTACACAAATTAATAGTCAAGAACGCCCAAAATTACCTTGGTTCTTACGCTGGTTGGGTTAGTATCTCAGATATCTGATCGGAGTTGTTCAGCGTACAAGTGTACGCTATTCTCTACCCTTACCCAATAATAAGGCTATCTGAGAATATGTTTAAAAAACAAGAGTCCTACACTAAAGAAGAACTTCAAGCCTCTGGACAAGGTAAGTTATTTGGTGAAAATGGGCCACCACTGCCTTCCGGTAATATGTTAATGATGGATCGCATCATTAAAATGACAGAAGATGGTGGCACTTATAACAAAGGGTATATCGAAGCTGAACTTGATATTAACCCTGACTTGTGGTTTTTCGGTTGCCACTTTTTCAAAGATCCCGTTATGCCAGGTTGCCTCGGTCTTGATGCGATGTGGCAGCTTGTTGGTTTCTTCATGGGCTGGCTTGGCGGTGAAGGTAAAGGTCGGGCGCTTGGTGTTGGGGAAGTAAAGTTCACCGGGCAAGTGTTACCAACAGCAAAAATGGTCACCTATCGCATTAATTTTAAACGCGTCATAAACCGGAAACTGATTATGGGTCTGGCTGATGGTGAAGTGTTGGTTGACGGTAAACTTATCTATACAGCCACTGATCTGAAGGTAGGGATATTCAAAGATACCAGTAATTTTTGATTTTCTTGTCCTGATGTTTACTTCCCTTCTCTTATACTAATCACCTCTGCATTATGGCAGAGGTGATTTGTTATTAAAGTAACGGGTTATTGACTAAAGTCACAGCAATCAAACACGGTCTTCCATCGCCTGACGCCAACCCCCCAGCCAGTGTGAGCGGGCATCTAACGAATGGTAAGGGCAATTTTCCCGCGGTCGCCCTAAAATACCAGCGTGATAGCCCCTAGAAAGTGCACGTGCCAAACGATCTCTTTTTTGTCGTTTCATGTCTTACTTCCTCATTTACTTACTATGAAAATAAAACAATGAATGTTTCTTATTCAGAAGGCTTCCTAGTGATACTCCTATCTGAAATGAAGATCAAGCAAAGAAAGCCGTAAAAAAGTTATAATTTGACACCATGCCGGTGTAAGTGAATACAGTTAAGAAAGCCAGCTGTAGCTTGAAAGATGGCAGGCATTTATTCCTGCGCTTTGCTGCTAATCATGTTGCCTTCTGTACTCCCTATCCTGCTTCCGTTCAACGAGGTAACACAACCATTTGAATATCATATCTGGTGATATCATAATCAACACCTGATACAGCAAGGCCAAAACCGTAAGGATAACTGCTAAGTTGCTATTGCTTGATTAACCATTTAGTGCCCTGATATTTCGATATTCCACTAAAAAGTGTCACAATAGCCCCATATTACTCCTGAGGCGGTATAAGACAGGTTTTTTTATAGTTCAAGAGTTATCTTTAAGACACTGAAAACACATGATACAGACACCCTCTTTTCATCGTTCACTTTTACATCCCCGCTACTGGCTGACTTGGTTCGGTATCGGAATACTTTATTTATTGGTCTTACTTCCCTATCCAGCGATTTACTGGATCGGAACCCACCTTGGCCGGCTATCACAGCGCTTTTTAAAAAAACGGGCTAAAATCGCTGAGCGTAATCTGCTTCTCTGTTTCCCCGATATGTCACAGGAAGAACGGGATAAGTGGCTGGTCAAAAATTTTGAATCCGTGGGCATGGGATTACTTGAAACTGGTATGGCATGGTTCTGGCCTGATTGGAGAGTAAAGCGCTGGTTCAAAGTGACAGGACGAGAAAATATCCAGAAAGCACAGACCACAGGCCAGGGGATCATTATTATTGGGATCCACTTCCTGACACTGGAATTGGGTGCTCGCATTTTCGGTATACTGAATCCGGGTATCGGTGTTTATCGACCAAATGATAATCCGGTTCTGGACTGGCTACAAACCTGGGGACGCTTACGCTCCAACAAATATATGCTGGACAGAAAAGATCTCAAGGGAATGATCCGCTGCCTGAAAAATGGTGAAATTGTCTGGTATGCACCAGATCATGATTATGGCCCACGTAAAAGTGTATTTGCTCCATTATTCGCAGTTGAACATGCGGCAACAACAACTGGGACTTCAATTCTGGTTCGATTATCGAATCCGGTTCTACTTCCTTTTACTCCGCGTCGACTACCAGATGGAAAAGGTTATGAGCTGATTATTCAACCAGCTGTAGAAAACTTCCCTGAAAAAGATGAAACGGAAGCTGCCGCATTTATGAATAAGATCATCGAGCAGGAGATCATGCAGGCACCAGAACAATATATGTGGTTACATCGCCGTTTTAAAACACGTCCCGAAGGTATGCCATCTTTGTATGGTGATAATAACGATAATATTCACTAGATGCTCAGCCCCTTTCAGGTTAAGTCTTTCTTGGCTATAAAGTCGCTGAAAGCCATTACATATCAATCATCATAACTTAAAAAATCAGGCTCTCACTCCAAAAGTGACAGCCTGATTTCTAAGCTACAAAGTTAAATAGGTGGTTCAATAAACCCTCTAATAAGCCCCTCCACAGGCATCCGCAATCTCCATATTGGAATAGCCATTTCCCCATTTTTGTTCCAGCTTTTGTCTGGTTTCCCGGTAGCATTTGCGTTGGGAGGCTCGATTCCTGTCATTCATAGTTGCCCAGTCTTTGTCATGATGAGGAAATTTCAGTTTTTGATTATCCCAATCATAAGAAAACCCAAGATGTGCTTTTGAATCATCTTTTCGGGCATATTTATATTTATCCGCTTCTTCTTCCCGTTTCTCAACCAGTGCGTTGTCTCGTGCTAACTGATCAACCTGCCAATTGTTAGTACCCAATCCTTCTCTTTTTTTCAGGTATTCTTCTGGCGTTTTGTTATCAGCAGGTATATTACTTTTATAGCTAAAATCATGCGCGAACGCCTGAGAACAGCCAATTGCCATAATAAAAAGCAGGCCGGTAATCCTTTTAAACTGCATAAATATCCTAGTGTGATTATAACTAAAAATCATTATTTAATAGTCATTCTCCACTGAGATCAACTACCAGTTATAGGTAGTTAGTAGGCCAAAAACAAATACCCCTTTACAATCAAAAGCAATTTCAACATGCTAGCTGAGATTTTTTTATGTAAAGTGAGTTTCTGATGTCCTCATACCCTATTTATCATGTCGATGCTTTCACAGAAAAAAACTTTTCCGGCAATCCTGCTGCTGTTGTCTTACTGGATGAATGGCTGTCAGATGAGGTACTTATCGCTATCGCTGCTGAAATCAATCTTTCAGAAACAGCTTTTTTAGTCGGTGATCACCTGCGCTGGTTTACTCCCAGAATTGAAGTGAATTTATGTGGGCATGCCACACTGGCAACCGCTTTTGTCCTCGTTGAAAAATGTTCATACCAAAATAAATTAATTACATTTAAGACCCGTTCAGGTGATCTGCATGTGACTCATCAGGATGGTGTTTTTACATTAGATTTTCCTGCCGCTGATTGCCAGGAAGAGGCTACTCTGCTTCCTGTTATTCAGGATGCTCTGGGGCAAAAAATCAAAGCAGTATTTGCCTCCCATGATCGTTATATCTGTGTATTGGATTCTGCTGAGCAAGTCCGCCATATTGAGCCTGATTTCGATAAAGTCGCCTCCCTTCCTTTTTCTGGTCTTGCCATTACTGCTCCCGGCGATTCATCCGCTGACTTTGTTTCACGCCATTTCGCTCCGGCAAAAGGCGTTAATGAAGATCCTGTCACGGGTTCAACGCATTGTGTTTTAGCACCTTTCTGGAGTAAAAGGCTTAATAAATCCATCCTCCGCGCCCATCAGTTATCTGAACGGGGTGGTGATATATTGTGTGAAGTACAAGGAAAACGTGTTTATCTGACAGGAAAAGCTAAACTATTTTCTTACGGTCAAATTGTGCTTTAAATCAATTATCATCTTGCTTCTGAGAGTAAAAAATTAAAAAAAGCAATAAGGAAAGGTATGACTCAGTTATATATGTTTTATCTTGGTGGAAATGCCGGAAAATCCAATATCGAAGTTCATGATGTCCAGTTTGTTGCTGTAAATAAGGTTGAAGAAGCCTACCCCGTGTTACGCGATGTGTGGTTTGGTGATAAAGATAAACTTCATCTGGATGGCTATATGCCTGTTAGATGGGCAGATGGCTATGATATTTCTCTCAGCAAAAATGAATTCGCTGGGGATTTACGACTTTATTTTGTAAACGTAGGTGGCTATCAAAAAAATTCACTGGCAGAAGCCCATGAATATGGATTTTTTGTTGGCCGTACAGCTGAAGAAGCAAAAGAAAAAGCAAAAAAATATTTGCTTACTGGCTATGATCAATTACATAAAGATAATCTGAAAGATGTTGATGACTGCCTGCTTTTGGGGCAAGTGAGTGGCTACTATATTCATCTGACTGAAAACCCTAACGGGCTGCCTGATAAACCAGAATGGCAAGGGTATCGCCCTATCGGGATCTAATAAAAAAGAGTCAGCAGCTTCATACTTTGCTGACTCTGCTAACTTCAAACCAGCAGTAAGTTAAAATAATGGGCGCAGATTATTTACTAATAAATCTGAATTTATATTCTTGACAGATTTCGCTCCCGTCAGTGTCATAGCAACCCGCATTTCTTTATCAATCAATTCTAATAAGTTGGAAACTCCCGCTTCCCCCGCTGCTGCCAGAGCATACGCAAAGGCTCTTCCCAATAAAACACTGTCGGCACCCAATGCAAGCATTCTTACGACATCTAACCCTGTGCGAATACCCGAGTCAGCCAGAATTGTAATGTCATTTTTAACAGCATCTGCAATAGCCGGTAAAGCTCTGGCACTAGAGAGAACACCATCCAGTTGTCGCCCACCGTGATTGGAAACAACAATACCATCAGCGCCAAAACGGACAGCATCTTTAGCATCTTCAGGATCAAGGATACCTTTAATAATCATAGGCCCTTGCCAAAAATCGCGTATCCACTCTAAATCGTTCCATGATATAGACGGATCAAAGTTGCTCCCTATCCAACCGATATAATCTTCCAGCTTGGTCGGTGTACCACGGTATAGGGATATATTGCCAAGATCATGAGGTTTTCCCATCACACCAACATCCCACGCCCAGCGCGGGTGGGTGATTGCCTGTAAAAAACGCCGTATCGCTGCATTCGGGCCACTCATTCCTGAATGAGCATCGCGATAGCGAGCACCGGGAACAGGCATATCAGCAGTAAATACCAGATTTTTAACACCGGCTTCCTTTGCCCTTTCCAAAACATTGCGCATAAAACCACGATCTTTTAATACATAAAGCTGAAACCATATCGGGCGCTCGATTGCTGAAGCCACTTCTTCAATCGGGCATATAGATACCGTAGATAAGGTAAATGGAATACCTTTTTTAGTCGCGGCACGGGCAGCCTGTACTTCTCCACGGCGAGCATACATACCACTTAAACCGACAGGAGCCAATGCCACGGGCATTGATATCTTCTCACCAAATAAACACGTTTCCAGATTCAGTTCAGACATGTCTTTCAACACACGCTGGCGCAGCTCAATATGAGATAAATCTTCGGTATTACGCCTCAGAGTGTGTTCTGCATAGGCTCCGCCATCAATATAATGAAACAGGAAAGGGGGTAGCTTATCCTGTGCCGCAGCCCGGTAATCAGTTGAAGCGGAAATAATCATGACCTTCACCTCTGCCCAAAATAAAATTAACGGCAATAATATTGTTTTGACTGATCATATTGCCCATGACCAGCACATCAGGCAACGTAATGCGAAACATAAAAATAGATAAACCTGTTCCACAAAACATCTTTTTTATCTGATGGCTGATGATAGTTTAGGCAAAATAACAGAAGTAAAGTGAGTAGATACTGTTCAACCGGATACTATTGCTTTCAGAGCATCATAAACAGGCAGCAAACGGATAAAACCTTCCCTGTCGAGAAAGTGCCCTGCATTCTCAATATTAATAATTTCAGTTTGTAATGAATTAGCAAGAGCATGGGATGATTCGGGAGAGACAATCTCATCATTAGAAGAAATGATAGAAACACGGTGTGCTGTTACTTCACGTAAAAATGCATAATTCAATGGTTGAACAGTGAAACAGTCTAATTCCGGCATGGTACTCTGCGCAGAATCGCACCCTGCAACCAAAATATACCCACCGATTTTATCGGTCGTAGCTCTGATTACTTCTAAGTGACGAAGTAAAGTCACACACCCAAGGCTATGACCAATAAAGATTGTATTATCATCCACACTGGGTGCAATCTCCATTAGCTTTCTGGCCCACTCTTCCGGTTTAGGTGATAACGATTCAGGCATTTCCGGTACAATTACTTCTGCACCTTGTTCAGTCAGCACTTCTTTTAACCAGGGAAACCAATTTGATGAAGGTGAAGCAGTATAACCGTGGATAATAATAACTTTTTTACCAGAAAACATAGCCAGTTCCTTTATTATTGATGGTGTCATTGATTCTATACACAATAAATTTCAAGATGCATCGCGGCGGCAAGGGAGAAACAAATTTGTCGGGAACGAATTTGCCCAGCCAAAGGCTGGCCTCCGGTGAGAGGCAGGAGCCTCTCAGTAATCCCTAGAAGCATAGATAACTATGTGACTGGGGCGAACGAGCGCAGCCAACAAAGAGGCAACTTGAAAGACGAAGTGTATATCCTAATGAACAAGAGTGTCGGTCATATTCTGTATTCACTCACCCTCGATTTTTAATTTTTCGCGCACAGCCATTAAAGCAAAACCTAGTAAGTTCAGACCATTCCATGCTAAGGGATTATAAATATCAGGATTATCTTCTGCCATTCCTACACCCCAAATCCTATCTACAGGGCTGGCTTCTACTAATACCTTATCTCCCGTCCGTAATAAAAATGCCTTCATTGCCGGATTTTGAGAAAATTTAGCTATATTTCCATCAATAACAATCTTTGACCGGTACTCGTTCCAAATTGATTGGTTAAAGCCTCTCACTTCCCGACCATAAGATTTCGCGGCTCCCGGATTTTTTGCATTAATAATCTTTTCCATTGTAGCAAAATCATTAAATAACCGTGCTTTCTCAGCCATCATATAATGTTCTGCACTAATATAACTGACGCCATCTACGACAAATTGCGCAGGATACCACTGGCTTAAACATGATTTAGTGATGAGTTCAGTATGATGCTTTTTATGCCCCCAGAAAAAGAGATATTTAATATCCTCTTTTGACTGATAAAACTTACATAACGTTTTAATATCCATATTATTTCTCTGTAGTGAATATTAGCCATGTCACTTCAGCACAACCCACTGAAGTAACAAAATCATTTTATAATCAGGTCACACAAAATCTAAATACGTTGAAAGTAAATTTCACATTCCGATACGCCAGATTTATAAACACTTCAATACTATTGGTTAAAATCGGCAATTAGGGATCCTAAAATTAGTGCAGTTAGAATCGATCTTAATGATTGTCCCATATTTTTCGACAAACCAACATCAAACGAATCTCTGATGAAAGTAACCTGCGAGCTGTTAAACAAATTCGGTGGAGAAATACTGCCCTTGGCCTGACAGGATGTAATGTATGAAAAAGAAAATTTTCTTGTTAGATACGCTTCCAGGAACGCTATTCGAAAAGGAAATAAATGGCTATCTCTCTCCTGATATTGAATTAGTTATTAACATTCCTGACGATATTCAGATAAATAGTCAGAATCACAACTATCGCTTTGAACGAGTTAATATTAATACGCAAAACGCACAACAAATACTTTCGGTAGCTAAACGTTTTGGTGGATTTCATGCTATAAAATTGAGAAAAAATATTCCTCTCAGAAGGAATTTATTGTGCAGCTTAGTTGAAAAAGAACTTATTACCCCATTACAGGTGATTGGCCAAGCGGGAGTTGGGCTAAATCACATCGATATTCAGACTGCAGAATCACTTAAAATAGAGGTGATTAACACTCCTGCTTCAAATGCAACTGCTGTTGCTGAATTCACCTTATTACAAATGTTAGCTCTATTACATCAAACAGACTGGCATCAACGACAAATGCGCGAAGGTATTTGGACGAAAACTATGCGACCATCTTCAAACTCATTGAGTGATGTCAAAATAGGGTTGGTTGGCAGTGGCGCAATTTCTCAAGCCCTATTACATCTGTTAAAACCTTTTGCTCCTCAAGTGACAATCCTAGGCAGCCATCGATTCACTGATAAAAAAGCAGAAGCTCTGGGTGTTCGTCGAGCCTACAATATTAAATCTTTACTTATTGATAACGATATAATTTCTTTACATCTTCCGCTAAATACTGAGACGCATCATCTGATTAATAGAGCCATCCTTCCTCATTTTCGAAAAGGAGCCTACTTGCTTAATATGGCGCGTGGTGGTTTGATCGATGAAAAGGCTCTCGCGTCATTCATGCAACAAAATCCAGGTTGGATCTCCGGTGTTGCTCTGGATACTTTCGAAAATGAAGGAGAGAGCTTTTCTACACCAATGAAAGATTTTGATGAGGCCCTGCTGACACCTCATATCGCGGGTTCAACTTCCTCAGCCATATTAAACTCAGCACTAAAGGTTCAACAGGCCATTCTGTCCTATCTGGGATTGAAGTAGTATAAGGATCTCAGATACCTCATAAGCCTGCTATTCTGATTAACGTGTATTGTTATTTCATCTTTTAAGGGGCTTTATGCTATTACAAATCATAATGGCTGCACTCGGGCCTATTGTTTTAGGTTTAGCAGTAGGTTGGCTGTCCGGTAAATATGGATTGATAAAACGTGAATATTCACAAGCATTTGCCGACTTTGTTGTTAAGATTGCCTTACCTTTTGCTTTATTTCTCGCAGCCGCAAAAGCATCACCATCAGTACTACTGAATATTAACTACTTATTAACGTTAGCTGTCGGGTTGATTGCATCTTATATTATCGGTTTTTTTGCAGGTAAGATTCTCTTCCGCCATGATAAAAAAGATGCAGCCATGCAGGCATTATCCGTTTCTTTCCCGGACATGGCTTACTGTGGGCCACCGGTATTATTGGCAACCGTTGGTTCATCCGGGCTGATTGCCATGATACTTGGGAATTTAATCTATACGATTATTATTATTCCTTTCACTTTACTGATGATAAGTGACAGGCAACAAAATAGTAGTGTTTTAAAATCGGTTGGAAAAGCCATTGCTCAACCATTAGTGTGCTTACCCATTCTGGGAGCACTGCTGGCAATTTTTGGCGTCAAGCTACCGGAAATTTTGCAAAACTCCGTCGATGAATTAGGTAAAACGGCGGGTGGTGTTGCCTTGTTCTTCCTTGGCTTATTACTCTCAGGCATTAAATTAAAAATCAGTGTTGAAATCGTTTTTAACGTCTTTGTGAAAAACTTTGTACAAGCAGCTTTAGTCCTTGGTACAGGTATCGCATTAGGTCTTCAAAGCGATATGCTGAAATCAGCATTTATTATCGGGTTTTTGCCAACCGCAACGGCAGTCCCTGCTCTGGCAATCACTAATAAAGCCTACACAGATACCTCCGCAGAAACTGTGTTACTCAGTACTCTTGCTGCCCTTATCTCTATTATCGGTGGCATTACCATCGTCGAAATGTTGTAACTCAACTTTACAGGTCATTGATCCCAATAAAGTATTGGATATTTTAACGAAATGTTTTTCAAATCGTTCTACCAGCTAAAAAGCGCAGATTCGTTGATAGTGTAATATTTGAACATATTTTCCCTCAGCATTGCTGAGGGATGACTCAGGAAATGAACAGACGGGAGTGATTAGTTATCCCACTGAGGAGCAAGACCTTCCGGGTTAACGATACGTTCGTTACGTTCAAGAGCAGCAATAGCGGCCATGTCATCTGCATCAAGTTTCAACGCGGTAGATTTTAAGTTGCTCGCTAAATTCTCTTTCTTAGTTGAAGAAGGGATCACGCTATACCCCAATGACATTGCCCAAGACAAAATGACCTGTGCAGGAGTAGACCGGTGTTTTTCAGCGATGCGCCCGATAACTTCATCATGAATCGCTTTGCCATAAGCTAGGGTCATATAAGAAGTGATATGAATATCATGCTCTTGTGCCCAAGCGGTTACATCACGATTTTGCAGATAAGGAGAAAGCTCAATCTGGTTCGTGGCAATATGTTCAGCGCCTACCGCCTCAATTGCCTGTTGCATCAAATCAATGGTGAAATTTGAAACGCCAATTTCACGTGTTAATCCCATTTCTTTGGCTTCCAGCAACGCATTCATTGTTTCTGCAACACTCACCACGTTCTTTGATGACGGCCAATGAATGAGTGCCAAATCCACATAATTCGTGCGTAGTTTCACAAGACTCTCTTTGAGGCTTGATATCACTTTTTCTTTGCTCAGATTTTCTGTCCAGATCTTTGTCGTAATATAAATGTCTTCACGGGCAATACCACTTTCTTCTATCGCTTGGCCTACCGCTGCTTCATTTTCGTAAATCTGTGCAGTATCAATCGCGCGATACCCCAGCTCAAGAGCGTTTTTTACCGATGCTATGACAACGTCATCTTTCAGACGAAAAGTACCTAATCCAAATGCAGGAACAGACATAATAAAATCTCATACCGTTAATGTTTAATCCGAGGTTTATTATCATGAGATCGTTTTCTCTGAAAAAGAGCAATAAATGCAGAAGTCTTTTGCGTTTACTGCAACAATACTAGAATTACCGTCGAATTTTGGCCGGATCATTTACTGCTTAACTTTCTTCCTATCACAAATACGGCTGCCAGCCCAATCAGATCAATGGTAACTAGCGTTCCTGCAAATACTATTTCACCTCTGAATGCAAAAAATGTTGCAATAATTAAGATAAACATCGCAATGGAAAAACCCATCCACTGCCCTCTCCTCTCTTTTTTTATCATGCCATCCAGCGCCAACCTATTATTGTCATACTGAAATTTTTGCTCTTTCTCCCTGAATAATAATATTCTTTCAGTGCTTCCGGACAATATGGATTCGTAATCCCTTAATACATCGGGAGGAGGCAGAGGCCCGATGCGGGCCGAATATACCTGATTTTCGAAATTCTTTTTATTATCCAAAATTTCCTGATAATCATTTGCGGGCATAATATCAAAAATACTCCCCATTGCTCTGAGATAATAACGAATGTGATAAGCCATATTTTCTCCGAAAGAATATACACAAAACCAATGAGAATAAAATCAACTAACTAATTAACAAGAACCAATAATTAATACTGCTGAAACTCATTCTTTTCCTGATTCAGGTGGTTTCTGACTCGGAAATGGCCGACATTCTTCAGCTTTATAACTCCCATCCTCCTGGCGGATCAGAAATATTTTTCGCCCGGCCCGTAATGCCTTACTAATAGCGGTTTGATGTACTCCAATTAAATTCGCTGTTTTCGCCTGACCATTTTGTTTTACATATTCTGATAATGAAATCTTTTCCATATATGCCTCCTGTATTTCAGAATAATATCCAAAGTATTAAATATTTCAATACTTTTAGTATTTACTATTTTAATAGCATTGGTATTAAAATGAGTTTTATGAAAAAGAAACTCAC
The DNA here is from genome assembly GCF_963895965.1 of Xenorhabdus sp. PB30.3. NCBI lineage: Bacteria > Pseudomonadati > Pseudomonadota > Gammaproteobacteria > Enterobacterales > Morganellaceae > Xenorhabdus > Xenorhabdus sp. PB30.3. Next base: position 30,199 of record NZ_CAWQMW010000140.1, read on the forward strand.
AGCAGAACAACTTGCAGATGCCAAACGCTTAAAAGACATATACGAGTCAAAGAAGAAACAGCTAGGTATCTCTCAGGAAAAATTCGCGGATGAACTTGGCAAGAGTCAGGGAGCAATCTCGCATTATATTAATGGTACAAATGCGCTTAATTTGGAGATAGCCGCTTATTTTGCCAATAAATTAGAGGTCACAATCACAGATTTCAGCCCTACATTGGATAAACAAGCAAAGAAACTCTTAACGGCCGTTTATGGCAAAAATATTGCTCTGGTTGAGAAACCCGATACCTGCAAACAATACCCGTTACTCGACTGGGCAGATGTCGGCAATTGGTGCGAAGAACCCATATTGCCCTACAGTATTAAACAGCGGTACGACAGCACTGTTGAGTGTTCGCACCATGCTTTTTGGCTGGAAGTAAAAAATGATTCTATGACTTCACCAAATGGAATCAGTATCCCGCAGGGAATGATCATTTTAGTAGATCCGAAAGTAAAACCCCTCGCTAATAAATTAGTTATTGCAAAACTTGAGGGTGAAGAAAAATTAACGTTTAAACAATTAATTACGGAAGGATATGATACATATCTTAAGCCACTGAATCCTCAGTACAGTATGATACCTCTCAGTGAGAATATTCATATTCTGGGTGTCGTAGTAGAAGCCAAAGTGGCGAAATTACCATAAAGCAAAAATTTATTTATACACAATGGATTTCAGGATGTATCGCGGCGGCAAAGGAGTGACAAAGACCGGCCACCGCGAAGTGTATCCTTTAATAAAACAAGGTAAGTCCCATAATAAATATCAGGCCGGAGAAAAATAGCGCGGTGATACAATAACCCATAATGTCACGCACACCCAGGCCTGCAATAGCCAGTGCCGGTAATGCCCAGAATGGTTGCGCCATGTTCATCCATTGCTCACCGTACGCTATAGCCATAACCGATTTACCTAAATCCGCCCCCAAAGCTTCAGCCGCAGACATCACAAACGGCCCCTGAATAACCCAGTGACCTCCACCAGACGGCACAGCAAAGTTAATCAGTGCAGAACTTAAAAACGTCATCATCGGGAATGTGTCTTTGTTGGCAACATTGATAAAAAACTCAGTGATAAGCCTGCCCAACCCTGAACCTTCCATCATTAACTGAATACCGGCATAAAAAGGAAACTGCACCAGAATACCTGCTGTGCTTTTCGCCGCTGCACTTATCGCTCGCATATACGCCATCGGGGTTTTATGCAGTAATAAACCGGTCAGCAGGAAAATCATATTGGCTGTGTTGATGGTGATATTAAAACCATTGCTGAAGAAATATATGCCGAGGTAGGTAAATCCCAGTATTCCGATAAGCCCTGCAATAATACGGCTTTCTTCCATACGTTCAGATAACGGAGCATTTTCTGGCAATTTTTTCTGATAATCAGGCTCTTCTTCCAGCAGGACTGGATCGATTATCACAATATCCTCTTTCTTCGGCATCATCATACGAGTGACAAACGGCATCAGAATGATAAGGCTGAGAGTGATAAAGATATTGTAACTGGTAAATAAGGTCTGGCTAATGGGTATCAGGCCTGAAATATGTTCAACCGGATTACCGGGAGTTGCAGCCAACAGCGGCATTGAGCCGGAAAAACCTCCTCCCCATGTCAGAAAGCCGATGTAAGCACAAGCAATCAGCAACGGATAATCAGAGCCGGGTATCCTACGTGCTACTTCACGGGCAAACATCGCGCCAACAACCAGACCAAATCCCCAATTAATCACACAGGCAACGGAGCCAAAAAAAGTCACCAACATCGCTCCCTGAGCAGGATTTTTTGCCAGTGAAGCTGTCAGCTTCAGGAGGCGCTTAACCGGATCAGAACTTGCCAGTGCATGTCCCGTGACTATAATCAGCGCCATCTGCATTCCGAAGGCAAGTAAGTTCCAGAAACCATCCCCCCACATGCTTGCCAGATCCACAGGAGTGCTGGGCGTCAATGATAGCGCAATGAAAAAGGTAAGTATGGTGAGTAACATGGCAAAGATGAGAGGGTCAGGCAGGTAGCGACTAACAATCCGTGTCATTATACGAGAAATGCGACCTATCATAGGCCATCTCCGGTTAAGCCAGAAAACATCGATTTCACGTCAGAAGAGATGATAAATTCAGCCTCAGTTTTCGCCTTGATAGTGTCAATGCCTATACCCGGTGCATACTCAGACAGTATCATCTGATTATTTTCGAAGCGGAATACTGCAAGTTCCGTGATCAGTGTATTCACCACATTTACTGCTGTCAGCGGTATAGTACACTCACGCAAAATTTTGGCTGAACCATCTTTTGCACAATGTTCCATTGCAATAATCACCTTACGAGCACCAGTAACCAAATCCATTGCCCCTCCCATACCCGTTATTCTTTTTCCCGGTATCATCCAATTAGCCAAATTCGCATTCTGGTCAACCTGCAAGCCCCCCAATACACTGACGTCAATATGACCACCCCGGATCAATGCAAAAGAAAAAGCACTGTCAAACATAGAAGCTCCCGGCAAGACACCACAAGGTTGCCCACCAGCGTTCACCAAGTCCTTATCGACCTGTGTAACAGGCCCCAAACCGAGAAAACCGTTTTCAGACTGTAGGGTGATATGCACTCCCTCTGGCAAATAGTTCGCCACCTGAGTCGGAAGACCAATACCAAGGTTAACGATATCTCCATCGTTCAATTCAAGGGCTACACGGCGAGCGATAAATTCTTTGACGTCCATGGTTAATTCCCTCTTTATTTAACAATGAGATAATCAATAATGGCCCCCGGCGTGACAATATGATCCGGATCGAGAGAACCAACAGAAACAATTTCATCCGGCTCAACAAATGTAGTATCTGCGGCCAGAGCAATCAGCGGGTTGAAATTACGGGCGCTGAGATGATAAGTCAGATTGCCGAAAGTATCGGCTTTATGAGCCTGAATCAGAGCCAGATCAGCATATAATGGCAGCTCCAGAAGATATTCACGGCCATTGATCATTTTCTTTTCTTTCCCTTCTTCCACCATGGTTCCCACACCTGTTGGAGTTAGAAAACCACCCAATCCCGCACCAGCGCAACGGATCCGTTCAGCCAGTGTTCCTTGTGGTATCAGCTGCACTTCCATTTCACCGGAAATCATGCGGCGGCCTGTTTCCGGATTAGTTCCGATATGAGAAGCAATGACTTTTTTTACCCGCCCATTGACAATCAAAGGCCCCAGACCAATATTAACGAGCGCGGTATCATTGGTAATAAGGGTCAAATCTTTTACCCCTGAATCAAATAACGCTGTAACTAAATGTGGTGGAGTGCCAACTGCCATAAATCCGCCAACCATAACGGTCATTCCATCACAAAAGAATTCCTTTGCCTGCTCAATCGTTATTTGTTTATTTTTCATGTTACTTTCCTTATTAATAATATCCTCTTCAACAATGAAATAATAAAGCGGATAAAAAAATATTAAATTTTAATTTTTCCACCCATAATAGAATTATTAAGACAACAAAGTTTATTGAACCTATATAAATTGATAGAAATTAGCTTATTATGTGGTAATAAAATTTAAATACTGAGAAATTTATGACATGAAAATCCCAAACGAAAAAATAATTCTAAAAACAAATAATTGGATTGTTAATCATAGGATTGATTCATCCCTTCCTGGCTATGTAATACTACAATCCATTCATAACCATATGAATCTTTGTGATTTATCAAAAAAAGCCATACAGGAAATGGTAATTATTATGGGATATATTGAAAAATCCTTAAAAAAAATTATTTTTCCAAAGCACCCCTATATATACATAATGAATTTCAAGATGCATCGCGGCGGCAAGAGAGTGAATCCCCGGGAGCATAGATAACTATGTGACCGGGGTGAGCGAGCGCAGCCAACAAAGAAGCAACTTGAAAGACGAAATGTATAGGAAGATATGGTCATACACCCAATACACCATTTCACTTTCATTTTATTCCTGTATCACAATGGGTATTGAACTTATTCTGGAGTGATGAACGTTATCGGATATTAGGTGATTTTGGGAAACCATCACAGTCACACCTTACTGATGGAGCTGAGCTAACTTTTTTTATTTGGCGTGAATTTTGCGAGAAAGAAATTTCACCGCCAGTGCAAGGAATTTCTGTTGATGAGATTATTTCAGCACTAAAAATAGAACTGAAAAACGCAATAACCGTTTCATGAGAAAAATCATCCATAAAATTCAATTAATAATCAAAGCATTAACCACCTAAAGATCAATATTATCATTACAGGATATGACACGTATTGTCTTCAAATTTATAAAAAAAGAGAGCTATTTATTATCTGTTTATTGTATGCTAGCTTCATGTGACATATATTACTATCAAAGTATGTTTTCACACACCCTCATTTGCTTCTTATTATTCCTTCACCCTCCTTGTTTTCTGGGAGGGTTCTTTGTTATATATACTCACCTTCTTTTGGAAGACCTCTCCTTCTATTACACCTGTAATATAAATTAAGTA
>NZ_CAWQMW010000141.1:0-33905 GCF_963895965.1 Xenorhabdus sp. PB30.3
GGTATTCACTTTGCTTTAAATTAGAAAGTTTAACTATATGAATGATACTTTTAGATATAACTGGTTGTAATGTATCTAATAGTATCGAAAGGGGCAGCATATATCTGAAAAATATTTATATCCGTTGCGCTATTTGACCACCCGTTACCAAATAAATCAATCAAAAGCTGTTTGTCAAATATTCAGTAATAGATTGGGTAATCACAAGAGCTAAAATCGGTAGGTAATCAGGATTTTGTGGAGTAAAACAAATACTCTACAGTTCACTAGAGTGGATTTGCGTAATAAAAACAAAAAAAGCGCCCTTTCGGCGCTTTTTTCTATGACTTGCAGATTATTAAAATCTGCCGTCCTGAATTTGGAGCGGGAAACGAGACTCGAACTCGCGACCCCAACCTTGGCAAGGTTGTGCTCTACCAACTGAGCTATTCCCGCATAGCTGATCCGCTATTTTAAAAACCAAAACACTCAACCAATTGATTAGGTTAATGTTTTATCTTTAAAGGCATCAAGATGGGCGCCATTATGAACTTCTTTAGTAAAGATGGCAAGTATTTTACAAGCCATAAAACATCAAGTGCTCAAAATACATGCTATCAGACGCTAGTAAACACCACTAATGCCTTAATCAGCACTCAACATCTGCACATTTTCTCTTTAATCAAAAGCAAAAAGACATGAATTGTGTAGCCTCTTGACTAAAATTTGACATCACATTAATCTAATATTCAATTATTAAATTGAATGATTTTTGTTTATATCCCACACTGCTCTTTATCAAACACAAGCTTCCATACCGAACAAACAAAGTACAGCTACATTGAGGAAATCCACCGTGAATAACATGGCATCAGATAAAATAAATACAAAAGCCTCACCAGAAATATCAGATAAAAAACATCGTGATATACCTCTCTCCATCTATTTGCTCGGATTGACGATATTCATCCTGAATACTTCCGCGTTTATGGTTGTGGGCATGATGCCATCGTTAATGGATGCGTTTGCCGTTACAGTCACAGATATCGGCTACCTGCTTTCACTCTACGGAGTAGGAATGCTCATCGGCGGACCGATATTGACAACAGTATTTGGTGTACTTCGAATTCCCAACAAGCAAGCACTGCTTTGGATATTAACGCTCTATAGTATCGGAGGGATCATAGCTGCAATTGCCGGAAGTTATTATGTTATGGCTATCGCCCGTGTTATTACCGGTTTTGCAGGATCTGCCTGCATCGGCATCGCTTTGGCAATCTGTGGTGAGGTTGTTAAAACAGAAATAAGAGGAAGAGCCTCATCGATTGTATTCACAGGCATGATGCTGGCAAATGTTCTGGGTGTCCCCGCAGCAATCATGATCGATCAGTATTTCGGCTGGCGTTTCAGTTTTTGGCTAATCGTTATCTTCACCATTATTTGTACCTTGATTTTATGGGCAATGGTGCCACTTTCACGCAATGCTGCCAATATCCGTATCAGCGAGCAACTTGCCTCATTCAGAAATGGGAAACTCTGGGCAGCTTATGCATCAAGCGCTCTGATTATTGGCGCATCTTACGCTGCTTTCAGTTATATCTCTGTTATCCTGACTGAAATCACAGGATTATTACCCGCTATCATTCCTATTGTTCTTGGCTTTTACGGCGTTGCGAATGTCATCGGTACTTCGATCACAGGTCGTTTTGCTGATCGACACACCTTTGCGGTACTGATAATCGGGATAAGTATACTGACAATATCGCTGCTGATATTCGCGCTTTTCCCGGAAAACCGCTATATCAGTGTGATCGCTTTTCTAATTATTGGCATTGTAGGTGTCTCTATGAGCCCGGCACTGATTACACGGGTTATGCGCGTGGCAAATGCAGGCCCTTTGGTTAACAGCGTCCATGTCTCTTTCATTAATAGTGGTTCTGCCTTTATCTCATGGGCCGGGGGATTAAGCATTGCTGCCGGATATGGGTTAATATCACCACTTTGGATTGGCTTAATTCTGGCTATTGTTGCTTTACTTTCGCTTACGCCGCGTAGTGTCAGAACTGCAATGACATTGCCCTGAACAAAAAATTTATTTAAAAGCAGTGTGTATCAGGAGTATTGTCAGAATTCGGAGAGTGGTAAGAAATTAGGGCTGACTCTGATAAAAAAGATTTGGAGCGGGAAACGAGACTCGAACTCGCGACCCCAACCTTGGCAAGGTTGTGCTCTACCAACTGAGCTATTCCCGCTTAATTTTGGTGTGCTGTACTTTCGAAATTATTCATCGGTACGGGGAGCGCATTATACAAATAATTCACCTTCTGGCAAGTACCAAGACGAAAAAAATCGAATTTTTCCCTTAATTGATTGTTAAACCAACAAACCATACGTAATTTGTGATCACAGCTATAGATGAAAAGCACTCAGATCTATTTTAAATTGCTAGCGATAAACGTTGATTAAGTGGGGTTTCAGACCCACTTAATCAACTCATGTCAGCAAAATACCGCCATTTATTTCTGAATAAAATGCTCGCGGTAGTAAACCAGTTCCGCAATTGACTCCCGGATATCATCCAGTGCCTGATGAGTATTTTTCTTGCTTAAGCCAGCCAGCATTTCTGGCTTCCAGCGACGGGCCAATTCCTTAAGTGTGCTGACATCCAGATAGCGATAGTGAAAATATTTTTCCAGTTCAGGCATATAACGGAACAGAAAACGACGATCCTGACCAATGCTGTTACCGCAGATAGGGGATTTTCCTGCCGGAACCCACTGTTCCAGAAAGGAAATTGTCGCTTTTTCAGCTTCATCCTCACTAAACGAACTCTGTTTTACACGCTCCACCAAACCACTGCCAGTGTGAGTCCTGACGTTCCACTCATCCATCAGAGCCAGTTGCTCAGCTGGCTGGTGTACCGCAATAACCGGTCCTTCTGCAAGAATATTCAGCTCTGAATCAGTCACGATAGTTGCAATTTCAATTATGCGATCGCGCTCGGGATCCAGACCCGTCATCTCTAAATCTATCCAGATAAGATTGTTCTCACTTTTTGACATGATATATCCTAGGTTCCTTTAAAACAGGTAATCTGTATCAGAGGTGTATCATAGCGTTTTTGATCACCCACAGCGATAACCAGCAAGATAGATGAAATAAGTGAGGTTCGGTGGCTAAAAGTAAACTCTCCAAAGGGCAGCAACGCCGTGTGCAGGCCAATCACCAGCGCAGGCTAAAACAGCCGCTCAGCAGGAATGACGCCCAAAAACCAGAACTGGACGACAGCCAGTTTGGTGAGCCACAAGAAGGGCTGGTTATCAGCCGATTCGGGCAACATGCAGATATTGAGGCCGCAGACGCCTCCATACAACGCTGTAATATCCGCAGGACTATTCGTTCACTGGTTACCGGGGATCGTGTCGTATGGCGTCCTGCCTTACAACTCCAGTCAGATGTTAAGGTCAATGGGATCGTAGAAGCGGTTCATGAACGTACTTCCGTGCTCACTCGTCCTGATTATTATGATGGTATCAAACCCATTGCCGCTAATATCAACCAAATTGTGATTGTTTCCGCTATCCTGCCTGAACTCTCACTGAATATTATCGATCGCTATCTGGTGGCATGTGAAACACTCAATATTGAACCCTTGATAGTGCTTAATAAAATCGACCTTCTGGATGAAGAAAGTCGTGAATGGATCAACGGTGTCATGGATATTTACCGCCATATCGGGTATCGGGTGCTCGAAGTTTCCAGCCATACCGGAGAAGGCATTCCTGAACTAGTTCAATTACTGGCTGATAAAATCAGTATATTCGCGGGTCAATCAGGGGTCGGAAAATCCAGCCTGCTGAATACTCTGCTTCCGGACAACGAAAACACCATTCTGGTTAATGAAGTCTCAGATAACTCCGGCCTTGGTCAGCATACGACAACAACAGCTCGCCTCTACCATTTTCCACAGGGAGGAGATGTCATTGATTCTCCCGGCGTCCGGGAATTCGGCTTATGGCATTTGACGCCAGAACAGGTGGTACAAGGGTTTATTGAATTTCGGGATTACCTTGGAAGCTGTAAATTCCGCGATTGCAAACATCTTGATGATCCCGGCTGTGCTTTACGCGATGCACTGGAACGAGGGGTTATTGCAGAAGAGCGCTTTGAAAACTACCACCGGATCCTGGAAAGCATGGCTCAGGTTAAACCACGCAAAAATTTCACTGAAGGTCAAAAATAAGGCAATAATTAGCAATACGTTGCCCTGACATTCAAGATAAGGGCAGGTAGAATAGCGGACTTTTGCCCAATTTTCCTATAAGACATTGGCCGATAAAACACTTCAAGAGGTTGACGTGCTGGATAATATTAAAATCAGACTACAATATTTACTGCCAAAGCAATGTATTACTCACTTAGCAGGCTGGTTCGCCAATAAAAAAGCAGGCTGGTTGACACAGCTTGTCATTAAGGCTTTTGCCAAAGTTTATAAAGTTGATATGAATGAAGCCCAGAATTCATCTTTTCAGGCTTATTCAACCTTTAACGAATTCTTTGTCCGACCATTAAAAGAGGGTATTCGTCCCGTCGTCAATGAAACACACCTGTTGGCACTGCCCGCAGATGGAGCCGTCAGCCAATTGGGAGCCATCCGGGAAGAGCAGATTATTCAGGCTAAAGGCCACTACTATACGGTAGAAGCGCTATTGGCCGGCCAGCACCAACTTGCTGAGCAGTTCCGTAATGGCCAGTTTGTGACGATTTATTTATCACCGAAAGATTATCACCGTGTTCATATGCCATGTGACGGTGTATTGAAAGAGATGATTTATGTTCCCGGCGATCTGTTTTCAGTCAACCCGCTGACTGCCGCCAATGTACCGAATTTGTTTGCACGTAATGAACGTGTTATCTGTATGTTTGATACAGCCTTTGGCCCAATGGCACAAATTCTGGTTGGTGCCACAATTGTGGGTAGTATAGAAACTGTCTGGAGTGGCTGTGTTACCCCACCACGCGAAGGGATTATCAAACGCTGGGTCTATCCGGCAGAAGGCGAGGAGGGGGCGGTTTCTCTCAAGAAAGGAGAAGAAATGGGCCGTTTCAAACTGGGTTCAACCGTAATCAATCTGTTTGCCCCTAATCAGATTCAGTTTGCCAATAACTTATACAGTGGTTCACAAACCCTGATGGGTGGCCTGCTGGCACAAACTATCTCAAACGATGAAGAGCATACTGAGCACACAACTGACGATGTTTCCGTGAATCAAAATAACGCCAGTTAATTTATTACCAAGGAGCCCCTTATTGTGCGCCTGATTATCAGTTTATTTCTTAGCCTGCTTATTGCGAATCTGGCTTTCGCCTCCACAACACAGTTGGATGAAAACCAGCTTAAACAGGAGCTGAAACAGGTTGAAGGCAGTAAAAATCCTCAGGACGCTGAAATTGCGCAAGCACTGCAAGGGGCTATCACTTGGATTAGTGACACAAAATCCTCCAAGGAACGGATTGCAAAATATCAACAGTCAATTGATGACTTCCCAAAATTAATCAAAGAATTACGTCAGAAAATACTGGCAACCAGTGAACCACCTCCTGCTATTCAGGCTAATCAGGCCATCAGCAGCCTGGAACAGCAGATTATCCAGCTGAACAGTCAATTACTGGAGCAGGAACGGCAGTTACAACAAGAACAGGAGAAAATCCGGGAGATTAGTGAATCCGTAAATCTCATGCCTCAACAGCAAACAGAAGCAAGGCGCTTGTTAGCTGAGGCAACTTCCCGGCTTCAGTCATTAAATACACCTTCACCGGGACTGAGTGAAGCACAGTTAACGCTTGCTCAGGCAGAAGTGAATGCCCGCAAAACTGCGACCAGTGAACTGGAGATGGCACAACTTTCTGCCAATAATCGGCAGGAGATTGCCCGCTTACGAGCAGAATTATTTAAAAAACGCTATCAAAATCTGGATATTCAGCTCCAGCAACTTCGTAGCCAGTTAAACGCCAAGCGGCAGCAAAAAGCAGAATCAGCTCTTGAGCATACTGAAATGCTGGCAGAACAGAATGGTGGAAAACTCCCTCAGTTTCTACTGGATGAACTTCAGCAAAACCGCCACCTTTCACAAATGCTCAATCAGCAAACTCAACGCATGGATTCCATTGGCTCTCAGCAGCGCAAAGCTGCCGATGATATTCTGCGGGTACGTCAGACCCTTAATACCATCCGCGAACAGGCGCAATGGCTGGGTGATTCAACAACATTAGGAGCCGCGTTAAGGGCGCAGTTAACCCGCATCCCGGATGTCCCAAAATCTCAGCAGCTAGACCGAAATATAGTTGAATTACGGGTTGAAAGGCTAAAATATGAAGAAATGCTGGAACACTCTCAGCGGGAAAGCGAACATACTCCTATTACAAATAGCAGCCTGACGCCAACCCAAAAACAGGTTTATGATTCCCTTATCCGTACCAGAAAAGAGTTACTTAATTCCCTGCTTTCCGGTTATGACAGCGAAATATTGGAATTAACAAAACTCAAAGTTTCTACCAGCCAGTTAAATGAGGCATTGAAAGAAGTTAAGGATGCCACGCACCGCTATCTGTTCTGGGTAGCAGATGTCAACCCCATTTCACTGAATTACCCTCTGTTGGTTGTACGGGATTTAACCCGATTACTCTCTCTGGATACAATTTCCCAATTAGGAATTGCAATCCATGTGATGCTGACAACGCAGGATACCTTGCTTTATCTGCTAGGTACGTTGTTGCTGGTGATATTCAGCATCAGTTCACACCGCCAGTATCACGCTTTCCTTGAACGCTCCAGCAACCGTATCGGAAAGGTGACACAAGATCACTTCTCCCTGACCATAAGAACCGTGTTCTGGTCTGTTGTGGCGGCTTTGCCTCTGCCAATGCTCTGGTCAGCGATTGGCTACGGCCTGAAAAATGCCTGGCAGTACCCAATGGCAACCGCTATCGGTAATGGTGTCAGCGAAACAACACCTATCCTATGGATTTTCATGCTCAGCGCAGCGTTTGCCCATCCGAATGGCCTGTTTATTGCTCATTTCCGCTGGCCGGAAGAACGCGTCAAACGGGCAATGCGCTTTTATCGGGTATCAATTTTCCTGATTGTGCCATTGATGATGGCGCTAATTACCTTTAACAATTACAGTGATCGTGAGTTTGGTGCAACCCTCGGCAGATTATGTTTTTTAATGCTCTGCGTCTCGCTGAGTCTGGTCACAACCAGCCTGAAACGGGCAGGTATTCCACTGTATATGGATAAACATGGTTCAGGTGAAAACGTTATCAACTCTGTTTTATGGTGGATACTGCTTTCTGCACCAATTCTGGCCGCGCTGGCTTCTGTACTGGGTTATCTGCAAACTTCGCAGGCCCTGTTGGCACGGTTGGAAACCTCCGTTGCCATCTGGTTCTCCCTGCTGGTCATCTATCACATAACCCGTCGATGGATGTTAATCCAGCGTCGTAAAATTGCGTTCGAAAGGGCAAAACAACGCCGGGCCGATATCCTCGCCCAACGCGCTAAAAGTGAAGAAGATTCCAGCAATATTAACAGCAGTGTTGAAGGGGTGATTGAAGTTGAAGAGCCAGTTATCGATCTGGATGCAATCAGTGCCCAGTCTTTAGGTCTGGTACGCTCCATCCTGACGATGCTGGCACTGGTTTCACTTATCCTGTTATGGTCAGAACTACATTCTGCGTTCTCTTTCCTTGAAAATATCCGGTTATGGGATGTCACCACAAGCATCAACGGTATTGATACTATCCAGTCAATCACTCTGGGTTCTATCCTGATTGCCATTCTGGTCATTATTATTACGACTCAGCTTGTCCGTAATCTCCCTGCATTACTGGAACTGGCACTGTTACAACATCTGGAACTGACGCCCGGTACAGGCTACGCCATCACCACATTAACCAAATACGGTATTACGCTGATCGGCAGTATCGTCGGTTTCTCATTAGTGGGTATTGAATGGTCAAAACTGCAATGGTTAGTTGCAGCAATGGGGGTTGGGCTTGGTTTTGGGTTACAGGAAATTTTTGCCAATATTATTTCTGGGCTGATGATCCTGTTCGAAAAACCAATCCGTATTGGCGATACCGTCACTATTCGCGGGCTGACCGGTAGCATCACAAAAATTAATACACGGGCAACTACTCTGACTGACTGGGATAGAAAAGAGATCATCGTTCCCAATAGAGCATTTATTACTGAACAATTTATAAACTGGTCATTGTCTGATACCATCACCCGTATTGTCCTGACGATCCCTGTTCCCGTAGAGACAGAATCTGCGAAAGCAACAGAGATATTACTGACCGCAGCAAGACGATGCCCGTTAATTATCGATAATCCGATGCCTGAGGCCTATTTGGTTGACCTGCAACAAGGGATTCAGATTTATGAACTGCGAGCTTATGCCGCAGAAATGGGCCATCGTATGCCTGCTCGTCATGAAGTACATCAATATATTTTGCAGGAATTCCATAACCACAATATCACCCTGCCATTCCCTCCATTTCAGGCTCGTGTTGATATTTTCGGACAGGAGATCCGCAGTGCTACAACCAATACATCAGGTCGCAATCTTCCACGTAAACCGGGAGATCTATAATTTAATTTAGGGAAAAAGAGAACAAAAATATGGTAAGGCGCATCCCTGTTCAGATAAGTGGCTTACTGGCATTAAATGGTGTTTCCATTCTGGGAAACACCATTACAGAAATCGCTATTCCTTGGTTAATTCTGGAAATATCAGGCAGCCCATTACTGGTTGCTGCTGTGATGTCAGCCAAAATGCTGCCATTAATATTATCTGTTTTTTTCAGTGCACAGTTAGTTGATAGATACGGCGCATTTCGTATCTCAGTATTATCGGATTTAGTTAATTTCCTGAGTGTGTTATTAATCCCTGTATTCTATACAATGGATATTCTTCACCTTTATCTTTTAGCGATTTTATTAATATTTTCAACTATTCTGGATTCACCAGGAAGACTGGCAAAAGATATTATGCTGGCAAAGGAAATAAAACAGCATAAAAGAGAGAATGAATTAATCAATGGCATAAACAGCACCATTGAAAATATTTGTGATCTTGTTGGCCCGGCGTTTGGCTCACTCATTATCGCCATGCTTGGTACAATCAACGCATTATACTTTGATGCCGTTAGCTTTTTAGTTGTTGCCCTCGGTATCATTATTCTGAAAAAACATTTTGTCGCTGATATAAACCAGATAACCGAAGCCCCTTCTCTGCCACATCGTTATTTCCTTGAAGCCTTGAGCTACATTAAATCAGAGAAGGAACTGTTTTCTGTTCTCATCCTAAGTTCAATAATCAATTTTGTTATCACCCCATTCCTGACCGTTTATCTGCCTTACGTCAATAAAACCGAATTTAATTCCGTTATCAGCCTCGGGATTTCAATGACATGCTTTGGCATAGGCACCGCTCTTTCCTCTTTGTTGTACGGTATCTATGGGAAATATTTTTCCAGCCACCGGATCCTTCTCTCCGGTTACAGCCTGCTTGGGTTATGCTTCCTGTCTTTATCTCTATTCAGTGGGCAGTATGTTTTGTTTATCCAGCTTTTTGCCATCGGCTGTGGCATTGGTTTTGCTGCGCCAGTAGAAATTACGTTGATTCAACGCAGAGTACCTGAAAGTCTGTTTGGCAGGATAATGACCCTGTTTACCTCTACCCGATTTATTAGCGTTCCTATCGGATATATCGCTTTCGGTGCCGTACTGGAATCCAGAATCGCCCAGCAAACACCGATTATTATGGCGGTAATAGTATTGAGTGGAATATTAGTTTACTTGCTTCTGCGAGGAAGAAGGGAAAATTAAAAATCAGGTCACGATGACAGAATAAGATGATTTTTTATTGATAAGAAAACGCTGTTATAAAATCATAAGCAGCGTTTTGATAGTTTTGGCAAACTAAAGAAAAAAATCAAAGAGGTATTACTATATTAACGCAGTCCCTTCGGGTCAGCGCCGTATTCATTACTGCCTTCTGTACCTTCCAGAAGAGTAAAGATAAATACCACAAAGCCTCCTAACGGGACAAAATTCAGTAAGAACCACCAGCCAGAGTGATTAGTATCATGCAGGCGGCGTATTGTTACTGCCAGTGATGGAATAAAAGTGATTAACACATAAAGAACAATTAATATAAGTCCGATGGTCTCACCGAGAATTGCACCTAATATACAAACTGCCAAAAGAGCAAGCATATTAAACAGAGAAAACATCCAATATTCTTTACGGCGTGCACGCCCGGAAAAATCAGCGTAATTTTTTAAAACCTGAACATACCAATTCATAATATTACTTCTTTAAAAGAAATTTTATAAAACAAAAGGAGACAAACTATAAAGGATGCGAGATTTTATACTCACTTATCTTTTAAAGTCCATATCCCTCTCTTAAAGAGATAATATTAACCAAACCATATAATTCTAAGATATTTAATCAATAAAATCTGTCTAATATAAAATACAACGTAATTTTAATATATATTCGTCTACTTCATATCAAAGTTAGCTATCAATTAATCAGAAAAAAAAAGCTAATTAATGCAGCATTAACCGACTATAAAATAATATTTTCATAGCATGCTTATAATTAATTAAATCATCAAAAAAAGGAATGGTGCCTCTGAAAAATACTCTAATCAGTTATTAATCATCGCACAAATGCAAAAAATGCGGTTACACCAGTCACGCCATTTACATAAATTTAACAAAACCCTATTATGTCAGTTTAAATAATAAACATATTCTTATCGTTCAAGATAATATGAAAACCTTATCCGACAGGCCATGGTTACTAATAACTTTTTTCCTGATAGCAAATCTTTTCTCTTCAATTGCCGTTGCAATAGGAATGTATCTTATTCCGTGGTATATCAGCAATAATGCCGGGGATCCTTCTTCTCTGGCAACAACTGCCATGTTTTCTGCTGTTTTAGTACTTTGTCTCACTCCTTTTATTGGCAGAATAATCGATTCTTTCAACCGAAAATCAATTCTGATGTTTATCACCATTGCAGTTCTGATACTTTTTCTGTTTCTTTCTCTCTCAGGTAGTACATTTTCGAACCAATTATATGCCCTAATCTGTGCCTATATCTGCATTCAGATTTATTTCGCTGTTTTCTATTCAACCCGGCAGGGATTTATTAAAGATGTTTTTCAGGCCAGTGAGCTGTATCGTATTAATGCCATTCTTGAAATAGAAGCCCAGTCTTCGACACTCATTGCAGCATTATTAGTCGTTACCTTTTCTGGTTCAGCCAACATTGATATTTTTATGCTACTGGCATGCATGGCGTTTATTTCCCTTATTATACTCGCAGTAATCCCTTATACCGCCAGAAATATCAAACCTGGAAGAGCACCTGAATCTCAGCAATCTACGCTTCCTTTGTCATTTTTAAAAACTGACTTATTTTGCTATATATCAATGGGCGCAATTCCCTTCATTTGCATCATGACCATCAATATCATACAACCCCCATTTATGGATAGTGTGCTTCAGCAACCTATCAGCTCTTATGCTACTTACGGGATTATCTATGGCTGTGGTGCCATTCTGGTTGGTTTTATTATGGGAAAAATATCCAATCGTTATCCTCAACGCAATCTGGTGCTAATGTTCACTCTCACTTTTACGATAGCGCTCGGTATAATCGCTCTGTTTCCAACTCTTGAAGTGATTCTGATATGTGGTTTTTTCCTCGGATTCAGTAATTCAGCATCACGGATATCAAGCAACAACCTTATTCTACAGGAAGTTGATTCTGAGGTAATTGGCCGGGCATTTTCATATGGGCAATTTTTCGCACTGTGCGGCAGGATCATTGCGACAGGGCTTGTTCCACTAATTTTTGTTAGTGATTACAAATTAGTATGGAATTATGTCTTTGCTATCAGCCTTATTGCACCAGTCGTGTTGTTGGTCAGGCGATATTTAGATCAGGTAGAACCCAGTGAAGTACGATAATAAATGAGTTTATCGCTCAGGCTGGCAGCCACAGGATTCACCAATTTGTAATTCAAACTCGAATTCACACTCCTGTGCCCGGCCATTCCATGTTCTCAATATGTTGATAGCTGTTTGTGCCATCTGATCAACCGGCTGGCGAACAGCAGTCAAAGAAGGCACATTATATAAAGATTGCTGAGTCGCATTGAAACAAACTAACGCAATATCGGCTGGCACTTTTATTTTATGTTCGGCCAGTGCCCGTAAACAACCGAACGCCTGCAACTCATTGGAAGCAAACAAAGCCTGAGGCAACTTCCCTTTCAACATTCGTAACGTCGCTTCATAGCCTCCCAGCCGGGTATAATCTGTAGAGAAAATCCATTCTTTCTTTATCGCCAGATTGGCCTGTTCTAACGCATCTCGCCAGCCGGAAAGGCGATCTTGTGTGTTTAGCATACTAAGAGGCCCACAAATAATGGCAACATCTCGATAACCATGCTCAGTCAAATGTTGAGTCACTTTAAATGCGGCAATCCGTTCATTGACCCTGATTGCACTGACATTTGAATCAGCATAAACCCAATCGAGCATCACGCAGGGAGTTCCACTGGCCTGAATCAAATCAATATAAGGATGACGATCCACGCTGGTGTACAGTAAACCATCAATCTGACGATTCAGTAGATTATTAATCAGCTCCTTCTCCCGGATTCGATTATCACCTGAATCTCCCGGCAGCAGTACCTGACCATATTTAAAAGCCTCCAACTGCAAGGCATGAGCTACCGAAGAAAGGAAAGGATTGGATATATCCGGCAAAATCAGGCCATAAGCATGAGTTGAGCCAGAAACTAGCGCCTTGGCAATATTATTCGGGCGATAACCTGTTTTTTTTATCGCAGCCAATACACGCTGACGAGTTGCGTCTGCTACGGGGCGTGGGCCATTGTTAATAACATAGCTGACAACAGCTACCGAGGTTCCGGCTTCTTTCGCAACATCGCTGCGTGTGACTTTTTTCAAGCGGGCATTCATATAACTATGCTAGTTCCATCATATTGGATTGCAGGTGATTAAATTGCATCTTCAAGTAAATTCAAATCTCTGCCACGTGTTTCAGGTGCAAAAAATGTCGTAATAAACCCGATCCCTGCCATCACTGAAAAATAACATGCAATGGGCCACCAATGACCACTAAAAGAGAATAAAGCGGCTGCAATCAGCGGTGCTGTACCACCGGATAACATCGCGCCTAATTCTTTCGCAAATGCCATTTTGGAGTAACGATTAGTGACACCAAATAGTTCAACTCCCCACGCAGCCTGTACACCAAAAATACCGAGTGAAGCCAATCCCATTCCTACAACAATAGTCAGAATAACGACGATAGGTTCACGACTTTCCATCAGGTAAAAAGCAGGAAATGCATAAAAAATCAGTAATAGACAAAACCAGCGATAAGTAATACGGCGCCCAAAGCGATCAGAAAAATAACCTGCCAGAGGAATAATGATAAACCCCAGAACTGACGCTATAAGTACAGAAATTGTGGGAATAAATTTATCCATCGCCAGTACATTCGCAACATAACCAATGATAAACCCCTGAGCCAGATATGACGGCCCATTTTCGCCAATGCGCAACCCCACCATTAGCCAGAATGCCCGGGTTCTCTGCCAAAAACAGCGCTCACGCTCAGATATTTTATCCTGCTCTTTTTCAGTTAATACCCGGCCTCGTTCTTCTGTCAGCATTGCTTTATAGCGTTCGAAAACCGGCGTTTCACTCATATAGCGGCGTATGAATAATGCGGCTAGTGCAATCAA
This sequence comes from Xenorhabdus sp. PB30.3, assembly GCF_963895965.1. Lineage (NCBI taxonomy): Bacteria > Pseudomonadati > Pseudomonadota > Gammaproteobacteria > Enterobacterales > Morganellaceae > Xenorhabdus > Xenorhabdus sp. PB30.3. The sequence goes on from NZ_CAWQMW010000141.1 coordinate 13,846, forward strand.
AAAGCTACACAGGAATGGAATACGCCATCCCCAATCCAATAAACTCTTTTTATCCATCGTCAAAACCAGCAACCAGACCAGTGATGCCAGTAACGTTCCACCATTAGAGCCAAGAGCGATAATAGATGAAACTAAACCTCGCTGCTTAGGTGGAGCAAATTCCCCCAGAATGACAGTACCTCCAGATAATGCTGCACCTGCTCCTAATCCCTGTATAAATCGTAAAATCACCAAAAAAATCGGTGCCCAAACACCAATATGTGCATAACTGGGAATTAAGCCAATTAATGTCGTTGAAACTCCCATCAGCATGACAGTCATAACCATGACGAATTTACGACCTTTCCGATCACCCATCCAGCCGAATACAAGCGCTCCAATAGGGCGGGCAATAAACCCGACAGAATAAGTGGCAAAACTGGCTAATAACGCCATTGTCGGAGTCACTTCCGGAAAGAAAATATCAGCAAAAATGATACCAGCAGCTAAACCGTAAAGTGCGAAATCGGCATATTCCATCGTCGTACCGAACCAACAGGAAAAAATCGCTCGCCGAAACCCTTTTCGCCCTTCCGGTGTAGCCAGACACGCTTCAGAAGCATGTCTTAACTCAGTGATAACTGGCTCCGTATTTTCATACGGCATAACAATGTATTCCCTGAATGTTGGAACAGTGAATTTTTAACTCCAACATAATATGTCTGACAATATTATTTTTATTCATCGATTATTTTCACACACCAGAATATCTACTCGCGTAGACTGTAAAAATACAGGAATTTAATTATTGAACTTCAGCAACAACTATCATAGAAAATTCATTGATTGTAATTAATAAATTTTGAAACATGATGATTTAAAAACCCCTATATCTACACAGTACACTTTCATTACGATTCATTATTAAGATAAAAATCACATAGCAACTTAAAATATAAACAATTAAAAACAAACCCACAGTAATAATATAACCATAAAACCAAATTATAATATTTGTGATAATAAATAATAAAATTATCATATTTAAAAATAGTATTGCTAATTTTTTCTTTTAAATATAAAAACAGCATCCGATTGGATGCTGTTTTTATATTTTGATGGGTGAAACCAACACCCTCAAACCTGATACATTTTCTGCAAATAACACGACACCGCATCATCAGCATTAGAGCCTATGATTTCCATGTCCGGCAGAGTATCTTTCAGGCGCTGATGTGCTCCCTGCATAATGCAGCCTTTACCAGCCACACTCAGCATTTCACGATCATTCATGCCATCACCAAACGCTATGCAATCACTTAACTCATAACCGATGGACTGGCAGACCTGTGCCAGTGCTTCTCCCTTGGATACACCACCTGACATGACTTCCAGACAGTTTCTCAGTGAAAAGCTGACATTGACTTTGTCTCCCCAGCGCGCTTCAATCCTTTCTTCCAGCTGAACCAAATAATCATGGTCGTCGCTGGTATAGTAAACCTTGCATACCCCATTAACCGGGAAATTGTCGCGCTGGAAAATCTGGTAATGGAAATCCGATACTTTAAAGAATTCGGTTTGTTCCTCGCTTGCGCGATTAACCCACCACTCATCGTTATTGTAATAGTTAGTCAGAACATCCGGGTTATCAAACTCCAGCAAACATAAATCACGGGCAATTTTCGGTGCAAGGTTATGGCTGAAGACCAAATCTCCTTGTGAGTTATGTACCCTCGCCCCATTTGATGTGATCATATAAGCATCAATGCCCAGCCCGTCCCGGATCTGTCCTACATCAATGTGGTGACGCCCTGTTGCAAAGATAAAGTGGATTCCTTTATCCGTCAGCAGATTCAATATTTTCTTTGTATATGGTGTTAATACGTGATCGGGAGATAACAGTGTGCCATCTAAATCTGAAGCAACAACATGGTACATGGTTCAAATTCCTAAGCTAAATTAATTTTGGTCAAAAAAATCACAAATCGCATTAAGAGCCTGTGCTCTCAATGCGTCTTTTTCGAACAGGATTTCATGGCGTGCCCCTTGGATAACCAGAGGATTATATTCTTCTTCTCCTGCTCCGGCTTTTTGGCGAGATGCACAAAAAGCCAACAACTCCCGATTACTAACTACTTTATCTTCGCTTGCTTTTAAGACGATGAGTGGTGTCTGGATTTCGCCAGCCTTCTCAATGAGGCTATCTCCAGCCCGCATACTTTCACGCATCCAGCGATAAGTCGGGCCACCTAGGCGCAATTCAGGATAATCTACATAATAGCGTAAGTATCGCTGGTAACGGGCATAACTGTGAGTTAGCAGGTTGATCAAATAGGGTAATGGACGCCATTGCCCGGTTAAGACCGCATATCTGTTACGCCTTCCAGGATAAGGTTCGGCCTGATTGACCAAAAAGTTTGCCACCCAGCGAGGCATTGGCAAATTAATACCAAACATAGGAGCACATAAAGCAGCAGCACGGAATACCGACTCATGACGTAACAGCAAAGAGCTCAGGATAGCTCCTCCCATTGAATGAGCAAGTGCATAACAGCGATGCGACTTAAGTGAAGAAATTTCCAGTTCAATGAGTTTTGCCAGATCATCGACATAGTGATCAAACGATTCAACATGCCCTTTCTGGGGATCTGTCAGCATTCTGCCTGAACGCCCCTGACCGCGATGATCAATAATAAGAATGTTGTAACCTAAATGGTAAAAATCATAGGCTACCTCCGGATATTTCACATAGCTTTCGCTACGACCCGGAGATATTACCAGTGTTTTATCATGGTGAGGTGAACTGAAAGAGACATAACGGATAGGGATATTATCAACACCCATAAATTCACGTTCATCTCTGATATTCCAAAAATCCAGCAATAATCCATTTGTAAAAGCAGAAAACTGAGGCTCACGGTTTAACCAGCTTGCTTTCAATCTTTCAGATACCATCATCATCCTCTATACCCGCGGTTTTTCCGGTTGCAGATTACAAAATTACTACTGCTACGTTTATTCGAATCCTTCGAAATGTTCACGGATAACTGTCATAAAGGCATCACCAAAACGTTCGAGTTTACGCTGCCCGACACCGTTAATCAGCAGAAGCTCATCGGGTGTTATTGGGCACTGTTCCGCCATCTCAATCAGTGTTACATCATTGAAAACGACAAACGGGGGAATATTATTTTCGTCAGCAATGGATTTCCGTAATTTACGCAACTTAGCGAATAATTTACGATCATAGTTTCCACTGTATGACTTGTTTTGTTGATTTCTGCTTTTCAGGCTTTGAATTCGGGGAACTGCAAGTTGCAGGGGCATTTCACCACGTAAAATAGGCCGCGCGGCTTCCGTCAGTTGTAGTGCAGAATAATTGGCAATATTTTGGTTGATAAGCCCCAGATGGATTAGCTGGCGCAGGACACTCATCCAATGTTCCTGACTATGCTCTTTACCGATGCCGTAAACAGGTAACCTGTCATGCCCTGATTCCCTGATGCGCTGGTTATTAGCGCCACGTAGCATTTCCACAATATAGCCAATCCCAAAACGCTGCCCAACGCGGTAAATACAGGACAGGGCTTTTTGCGCATCCACCAGACCATCATAACGTTTCGGTGGATCGAGGCAGATGTCGCAGTTACCACAGGCTGTTTGTTTGCTTTCACCAAAATAGTTGAGCAAGACCAAGCGACGGCAGGTTTGTGCTTCAGCAAATGCGCCCATCGCATTGAGTTTATGCCGTTCAATATCCTGTTGTTCGCCGGCAGGCTTTTCTTCGAGACAACGGCGCAGCCACGCCATATCCGCCGGATCATAAAACAACACCGCTTCAGCAGGCAGGCCATCACGCCCGGCACGCCCCGTTTCCTGATAATAGGATTCGATATTGCGGGGAATATCAAAATGCACAACGAATCGCACGTTCGGTTTGTTAATCCCCATACCAAACGCAACCGTTGCCACCACTACCTGTAAATCATCGCGCTGAAATGCATCCTGTACCCATGCTCGCTGATTGTTTTCCAGCCCCGCATGGTAAGGTGCAACGCTCAATCCGCGCTTTTGCAGCCGTTCAGCCGTTTCTTCCACTTTGTTCCGGCTGTTACAGTAGATAATCCCGCTTTTTCCCTGCTGGCTGCGAATGAATGCCCAAAGCTGATCAAGGGGCTTATATTTCTCAACCAATGTGTAGCGAATGTTAGGACGATCAAAACTACTGAGGTGAATGATAGGATCACGCAGTTCCAACAGGCGGACAATATCCTGCCGGGTTGTCTTATCTGCGGTGGCTGTCAACGCGATAACGGGGAGATCAGGAAAACGCCTGCGTAATTGCCCAAGCGCCCGGTATTCCGGCCGGAAATCATGCCCCCATTGAGAAATACAGTGTGCTTCATCAACAGCCAGCAAAGCAGGACGCCAATTGGATAACTGTTCGAGAAAGTTATCAGTCACCAGCCGCTCAGGTGCAATGTAAAGCAATTTAATGCTTCCCTGACGACACCGACGGATAATATCACTCTGTTGTTCACGATCCTGAGTGGAGTTTAAGCACTCGGCTTCTATACCATTCGCTCTGAGTTGATCCACCTGATCTTTCATTAATGAGATCAGTGGAGAAACCACCAATGTCAGTCCCTCTTTCATCAGAGCAGGAATTTGATAACAAACTGATTTACCGCCACCTGTCGGCATGATAACCAGACAGTCTCGATCATCAAGAACAGCATCGATGACCTGTTGCTGTCCGGCGCGAAATTGCTGATATCCGAATGTTTTTCGTAATACTTGTTCAGCCAGCGATGCCGTGCTGATGACTTCTGCGGTAGACACGCCTTTCCTCAATGTTTAGAGCTGGTTTTATAAAATGATTATATCCAGTGAATTTCAAGTTGCATCGCGGCGGCAAGGGATCGCCTCCGGGAACTTAGATAACCGTCTGTTTATAAAAACGGTACCCTGAGCAAGTGAACACAGCCAACAAAGAGGCAACTTGAAAAACAACGGATATTTAATTAATTACAGCATATCATTCAGCATAACACCGATACCGAATCGGGTCTGTCTGAAATTGTAATCAATCATTGACTCGCCATATCCGCTGAAGAGTTGTGCGTAAAAACGGACATGTTTAGATAGAGGATAACTCCAGCCCAGCTCTCCGCCACTATAACCAGTGTTCCAGTTATAACGCCCCTGCATGGTAAATACATTTTCACCATAGTGATAGCCGACTTTCAGGCGATAATACCCCATATAACGGTTCATATCCGGGTTATCATCCCGCCTGTTACTTTCAGTCAGGCGATACCACGGTTTCAAATCTACCTGCCAGTTTCCTTTTTGTGCCATCAGCCGTGCATAAACCCGGTTCCAGCTACGGGAAGTGGATTCCGGACGACCATTAGACTGGTGATTAATACCCGCTTCAATTTCCCGCAGGTGCCAGCCGGCAAGTTCATAATCAGTCAGCCATGCCAGAAATAACTGCGGTTCATAATTAGTCTCACGAAATGGAGAAGACTCTCTTTTATTACTGAGTTGCCACCATGAACGCTGTGTATAAGAAGCCCCCAGCAATGAGTTTTCACCAACAATACCTCGCCATATTGGAAAACCAAAACTGACCTGAAAGTGAACTTCATCCTTACGGGCATGATCAACCCAATCATAACTGCTAATTGCCTGTTTATTTACCCGGGAGCTATAAGTGTAAATAATATAATTTGTATCATAAGGATAGAGCATAAAAGGCGAATCATATTCTTGCAGCATTGCCAAAATTACACTGCCTCTAACTGCGTCAGCCTGTTTATCTGAGCCATAAGCTAATGTTGATAATAAACAGGTAATAACCAGTATTTTCCACCGCAATTGCATTTCTGGTTTTCCTAATCGTGATAGTTCAAAGATAAAGAAGTAAGAAGATAAGAATATTAAGAGCAATAAATCACTGGGATATTCTAAACTCGAAACGGGGATTTTTTATAGTAACTTTTTCCTCAATAAATTATTTTTTCGAAGCGCTTCTTAGACTGGCAAGATGATAAATAAAAGCATAAAATTAACAAGTTATTAACCAAAGATAACTCTCTAATGATATTAAATTTATTTTTCTAATTATCAGGAAGTTCAACATGGAAACGATACAGCACCCAACTCAACCTTTAACACAAGAAGAAGCACGTAAAATTATAGGTGAGGTTTTTATTTATCAGATGCCATTCAACCAACTTTTAGGGCTTGAATTGATTCGTTTTGAGCAGGACTACGCAGAGCTTCAATTTTTCAATCAGAATAAGCTATTGGGCAATATGGCTCAAAAGATCCTACACGGCGGAGCCATAGCTTCAATCCTTGATGTTGCAGGTGGTTTAGTCTGTGCCGGCGGTGCGCTGAACATGATGAAAACAATCACGCTTGAGGAAATAAAAAAGCGTCTGCCCACTTTAGGTACGATAGATCTGCGTGTTGACTACCTGCGTCCCGGACGTGGAGAAATATTTACGGCCAGCAGTAATATTATCCGTGCCGGTAATAAAGTATCTGTTGCCAGAATAGAATTACACAATGAAAAACAAGTGCATATTGCAAGCGCAACAGGGACTTATTTGGTTGGATGATGTTTAATATTCTTAAATAAAGGAATGTAATAAGGAATACATTCCTTTTTTCAGGATAATTTGCTTAGAAGCCTCTGAATTTTATGAAAACTGAATTATTATGCATAAACAACTCTTTATATTTATTCTGCTTCCTGCTCTGCCACGTTTTATCCGATGAAAATTGAGTAATTATCTTCAATAAATCGTCATGTTGAAAAAATGCAGGCCAAAAAAAATGAAATTTATAATGGAAAAACATATGGTAATCATCAAATCAGCCACAGCTACCATCCTGTTAACAAAAATTGTGCTGTAATGGTCGCCAGAATATTAAAAGCGGGAGATGTAGACAGTTTATTAACAAAAATTCAGCAAATAGGATACGGAAAAAATATCTACTGGACCCCGAAAGATATTGCACAGTTATGTAATCAATTAAGAAATAATGATTTTGCTGTCAAAGTGCGAGGGTTAGACTGCCCTGATAAATTTGGCTTGCCGATTAGAACAGTAACAGGGTTCAGGTAATTTGATAGTGTAAAGATGTAAACTTTAATGACCACCCTGCTAGTTCTTATATTCTATTCACAATGCTAGAGATTGATTTAAAAAGTCAATTAATTACACTTAACTGGATTATAATCCCAAATAATTAAATAAAATCAGAGTTAAACACTGATTGAACAGAGTGTAATTTTTTATTTATCATTCATGCTATTAACCCCTTGTAAATTGCTTAACCCAATGACACATTGTATGGCTCTATGGGCTAACATCTAATAAGCTCTTCTCATTTTTTTCTGAACACTCTCTGAACATTCAAGGATATTATGAACGAACCACAGACAGCCAAAGGTATTTTATATGCCTTAGGTGCTTATTTGATTTGGGGGTTGGCTCCCATCTATTTCAAAGAAATACAGTACGTGCCACCCGATGAAATCGTATCGCATCGTGTTATCTGGTCGGTTTTCTTTATGGTACTGATGCTGACAATAACTCGTCACTGGCGTCAGGTTTTGACTGTAATAAAGCAACCAAAGAATCTGCTGATATTAGGTATCACCGCCTTTACTATTGCCAGTAACTGGCTGGTTTATATCTGGGCAGTCAACAATAATCACATGCTGGAAGCAAGTCTTGGTTATTTTATCAATCCACTCGTCAGTGTATTGTTTGCAATGATATTCCTCGGTGAGCGTTTCCGTCGTATGCAGTGGATTGCGGTAGGGCTGGCATTCACCGGTGTCTTTATTCAGCTATGGCAATTTGGCTCTGTGCCTGTGATTGGCCTGTATCTGGCAACAACATTTGCCCTGTATGGCCTGATCCGTAAAAAGCTGGGCGTGGATGCACAAACCGGCATGTTGATTGAAACTATTTGGGTATTCCCGGTTGCACTGACTTATCTGCTGTTTTTCACTCATACCCCAACCAGTAATATGCTGAATAACACGATTTCCCTGAATCTATTGTTGGTTGCTGCGGGGATCATTACGACAATCCCATTGCTGTTTTTCACCGCTGCGGCTGCTCATCTGCGCTTATCCACGCTGGGCTTTTTCCAGTATATCGCACCAACATTGATGTTCCTGCTGGCAACACTGGTTTACGGTGAGAAGATTGGCTCAGATCGTTTGATCACATTTGGTTTTATCTGGGCTGCTTTGATTGTCTTTACGCTGGATGCGCTTTATACCCAACGGCGCTTGCGGAAGTAAACCGGCATTATTGTGCAAAGGGTCACTAAAGCACGAATAAACTCGAAATCAATGGCGGCAAGCTCCGTCGGGTGAACGGAATTTGATTAAATCAAAGTGCCGGATAAAAAACCAGCACTTTGTCAGTAATCTGAAATATAGGCTACTTGTAGCCTATATTGGCGAATTTACATGCACTTTCATTGTTAAGCGGTGATGACATCGCGCCCATAGTTTTTAGCGTAAGCATTTTCGACGCCTGTAAGTATTTCAACGATATCAAAGTACCGATCCCATAACGGCGTTTCACGTAACTCTTCAACAAGCAGTTGATAGCTTTCATGATCCCTTGCATCCCATACCCAGATATCTGTGACTCGTGTTGAATAAAACTCGACGTCATAAAAACGTAGCGAAACACCAGCGGCATGTTTTTTGATAATGGGAGTAAAGATTTCAGCAAAGTGTTTGAAGCGTTGGTCGATAGAGAAACCCAGCCATTCAGGCGTTGTTTTAACCATCATAAATACAGTTAAAGTGGGGGTAAAATGATGTGACTGAGACATGATTATTGTTCCTTGAATTCGTTGTTGAGGCCTCTATAATGCGAGCTATTGCTTATATTCACAACTCGCATTCCCCCATGAAAACGTTATCAAATCAAGAACGACCAAAGTTACGAAAACAGCCGAAACAAGCGCGTTCCCTCGCGATGGTTGAAGCTATTATTGAGGCAACTGCTCGCATTTTGGAGCAGCATAGTCACGAGGGTTTTTCAACAAATGCCGTTGCAGAACTGGCTGGCGTAAGTATCGGTTCCCTGTATCAATACTTCCCATGCAAAGATGCGCTGATGGGAGCTTTAATTGTACGTGAGTCAACACGGCTTATCGCTGAAGCGCAAAAAGCGGTAACAAAGACGAATGGACGTGCCGGGATTTCTGCCTTTATTAAGTCCTGTGTCGACCACCAACTACACCGTCCTGCTTTGGCTCGGTTGCTTGATTTTGAAGAGGCCCGTTTGCCTTTTGATAGGAATGTACAGTGGGCAAATACACAACTGCGTAGCATTATCACTGAACTGCTGATAACCCCTGATATTCCTCTTCAGGTCGATATCCAGGCTGCTACGCGAGACGTGATGGCAATAATCAAAGGCATGGTTGATACTGCAGGTGAATACGGGGAATCTGCCAAATCAGGGCTTACGGAAAGGGTTGAACGTGCTGTATTTGGGTATCTATCTTTTGGCTCACATTAATTGAAAACTGAAGAAAGTGTATCTTTTGGAGCTAGTACTACAGTCGTGATCCGTATTGTGTAATGATAACTCTCTTTTTCCTAGCACCAAGGGAGGCAGGGCAAACGGGTCTAAATTTCGCCATGTCATTAGTAGAGTATATTCAGTACAGAGAAATAGGAATAATCGCCGTTTGTGATTTATCATTAACAACCTATAGCAGATACTTCGCGTCATAGTATAAAGATAAACGCCCCCAGAAACATAACTGACTATGTGACTGGAGGCCGTAGAAGCCGCCAAAAGAGCGGCGACTTAAAGAGTGGAAGCCGGAAAGGTTACAGCCAGTTTTTCCGCTTAAAGTAGAGGTAAGGTGCCAGTCCCGCAGCAATCATCACTCCAATAGCTGCCGGATAACCAAATGTCCAGTGTAACTCCGGCATAAATTCGAAGTTCATACCGTAGCTGGAAGCCACCAGCGTCGGGGGCAGGAACACAACAGAAACAACGGAGAATATCTTGATAATCCGGCTCTGTTCGATGTTAATAAAGCCCATCGCCGCCTGCATCAGGAAGTTAACTTTCTGGAACAGGGACTCGTTATGTGGCAACAGGGATTCGATATCACGCAGGATTTCACGCGCCTGTTCTAACTGGTTAGCAGGCAAACGGGCACGGCGCACAAGGAAATTAAGAGCGCGCTGGCTATCCATCAGACAAAGGCGCACTTTCCAGCCAATGTCTTCCTGCTCAGCAAGGTTAGACAGAGCTGAATCAAATTCATCCCCTTGTTTACCGTTCATAATGACCCGGCTCAGGGATTCCAGCACACTGTAGATATTTTCAATAACATCTGCCAACTGTTCGATCTTGGTTTCGAATAAGTCCAGCAGTAGCTCATAAGCATTCCCGTCAACCATAGTCTGGTTGCGGGCGCGCATTCGGTATAATCGGAATGCAGGGAGTTCACGCTCTCGCAATGTGTAGAGACGACCGTCACGAATGGTAAATGCGACTGTCGAGTTGCCAGCATGGTCTTCGGCGTCTTCAAAATAGAAGAATGAGTGGACGTGCAGGCCATCTTCATCTTCAAAAAAACGCGCCGAAGCCTCGATATCATCCAGCTCAGTGCGGGTCGCCAGGATTTGTCCTAATTCGTTCTGAACCCGGAGTCGATCATCATCTCCCAGCCCAACCAAATCTACCCACATGGAGTCGGATAATGTATCACCTTCTTCAAGTTCAAGACGGAGCAGGCGATTATTCTCTAATTTAAATGCGTTCAGCATGTACCATAAGTCTCCTTATACTCCCTACATTGATCGTAAGGCGCGAATGTTACGCTTATACCCGTCGTATTTCAAACTGCCTCTTTTTTGAAATCCATAGGGTCTAGAAGAAAAAGCCTGTCAACATTCGACCGGATTATTATTGGCCGGTTTCAAGTCTGGCATAAGCGGCGACCAGCCACTTGATGCCTTCACCCTGAAACGCGATCTGCAAACGGCAATGCTCCCCACTGCCTTCAATATTAACAATCGTTCCTTCACCGAATTTAGGATGGCGGACTCGTTGCCCTAAAGCGTAGCCACTATCATTGGCGCTGATCGGTGTTCCCAGCCGCTTATGGCTCACCGGTCGGGATACTGTTGCCCTCAGACGAACTTCAGTGACACATTCTGTCGGTAACTCACCAACAAAACGCGATGGGCGATGGTACACCTCTTTACCATATAAACGGCGACTTTCAGCATAAGTCAGCGTCAGTTTTTCCATTGCCCTTGTCACACCGACATAAGCCAGACGGCGCTCTTCTTCCAGACGCCCTCCTTCATCAATGGACATTTGGCTTGGAAACATCCCCTCTTCCATGCCAACAATAAAGACCTGCCTGAATTCGAGACCTTTTGCCGAATGCAGGGTCATCAGCTGGACAGAATCCTGATAGGCATCTGCCTGCCCTTCACCTGCTTCAAGCGCAGCATGGGACAGAAAAGCCTGCAACGGCATCATATCTTCGTCTTCATCCTGATAGCTGAACTGACGGGTCGCAGTAACCAGCTCCTCAAGGTTTTCGATACGTGCCTGTGCTTTCTCACCTTTTTCCTGTTGGTACATCGCCCACAGGCCAGAATCCCGGATAACCCGATCAGTCTGCACATGCAGCGACATTTCCTGTGTTTCCGTTTCCAGCGCGTTAATTAATTCGATAAAACGTTGTAAAGCTGATGCAGCCCGACCTGCCAGTACCTTTTCCTGAATCAACAACTGGCTGCTTTCCCAGAGTGTCTTCTGCTGATCCCTCGCCATCTGGCGCACAACATCAAGGGTTCGGTCCCCAATTCCCCGGGTCGGTGTATTCACTACTCTCTCAAAAGCCGCGTCATCATTACGGTTTGCCACTAAGCGCAGATAAGACAACGCATCTTTGATTTCCTGCCGTTCGAAGAAGCGCTGGCCACCATAGATCCGGTAAGGCATGGAAGCCTGTAATAATGCTTCTTCCAATACACGGGACTGGGCATTGCTGCGATACAGGATCGCGCACTCTTTCAAAGCGCCTCCGTTATCCAGCCAGTTTTTCAGGCGACTGACCACATAACGCGCCTCATCTAGCTCATTAAAAGCCGAGTAAAGTGAGATAAGTTCTCCTTCACTGCCTTCTGTCCACAGATTTTTACCCAGACGATCACTGTTATGTGCAATCAGGGCATTGGCGGCTTTAAGTATGTTACTGGTAGAACGGTAATTTTGTTCCAGACGAATAGTTTCTGCTGCGGGGAAATCCTTCAGGAAACGCTGGATGTTTTCGACCTGCGCCCCTCTCCAGCCATAAATAGACTGATCATCATCACCCACGATCATAACTCTGCCTGAATCCCCTGCTAACAGGCGGATCCATGCGTATTGAATACTGTTGGTATCCTGAAATTCGTCTACCAGAATATTAGTAAAACGATCGCGATAATGTTGCAATATTTGCGGTTTATTCAGCCATAGCTCATGAGCGCGTAACAACAGTTCAGCGAAATCAACCAGTCCGGCCCGATCGCAGGCTTCCTGATAGGCCTGATAGATTTTCAGCCATGTGACTTCTACCGGATTACCGTAGCTTTCAATATGGCGAGGGCGCAGACCTTCATCTTTTTTACCGTTGATGTACCACATGCCCTGACGTGCAGGCCACTGTTTGTCATCCAGATTCATCGCCTTAATGATCCGCTTGATCAAACGCAGCTGATCGTCACTGTCAAGAATCTGAAAATCCTGTGGCAAACTGGCATCTAAATGATGGGCCCGCAGTAAACGGTGAGCCAGACTATGGAAGGTTCCAATCCACATACCGCCCTGACTGGTGCCAATCAGGCTTTCAATACGATGGCGCATTTCCGCTGCGGCTTTATTGGTAAATGTCACCGCCATAATGGAAAAAGGTGAGGCATGTTCAACTGACAGTAACCAGGCGATCCGGTGCACCAATACGCGGGTTTTACCACTACCGGCTCCAGCCAGTACCAGCATATTGGTACGGGGTGCTGCAACGGCTTCACGTTGTTTATCATTCAGGCTTTCGAGCAGATAAGAGACGTCCATAATTACCATCAGTTGTTAGCAATGACCGCTGTCACTGTTTTTTTATACAGATTTACAGTCTGAAATTATATCAGTGCGATCAGAGAATCCAAGTCAGAAATCTCAACATGGGGAACCAGTCGCCCTTCCGGTTCCTGCATGAGATTTTTATTTTCAATATTGATCCAGCAAGCCTGCATACCGCTGAGAATTGCGCCTTCAACATCTGTCTGCAAATTATCACCAACATGCAGGATTTGATTTGCCGGCAATGCCAGCCGTTCAGCCGCCAGATGGTACATATCCGGATAAGGTTTGGAACGCCCGTCCACGCCGGCTTTGAGTACAAATTTGAAATAAGGGGCAAGACCACATTCAGCGGGTTCTGCATTACCATTGGTGATTGCCACCAGCGGTATTTTTTCTGCCAGTACCGATAAGATGTTATGCGTGGATTCCGGTACTGTAATCTGATTACGCCAATAAGTGAAACAGGACATAATCTCATCCGCACCACGTATCGCCTCATCACGGTTAAAACCGTGATAGCTGAACATCAGCTCTGCGGATTGCCGCCGCCATAATGTTACATCGTGGTATATTTCAGGCTCCATCTCAAGCACCGCCTGACGGTATACATACAGATCTTCACGGCCAAAATGGCTGAATTTACTATCGTACTGCCTGATAAAACACAATACTTCTTTTTCGGTTCTGTCGATGACGGGATGATTATCGTAAAGTGTATCATCCAGATCGAATGTCATCGCCGCAAACGGCGTGAGAGGCCGATAAAAACGCATTATGATTTCCCTCTTTTTGCTCTGGGGTGAGCCACATCATAAACTTTGGCTAAGTGTTGAAAATCCAGATGGGTGTATATTTGGGTCGTCGATAAATTCGCATGGCCCAACAGCTCCTGCACTGCCCGGAGATCACCACTGGATTCCAGAATATGTGTCGCAAACGAATGACGCAGTTTATGGGGGTGAATATGGCTGTTTACTCCCTGACGGATCCCCCATTGTTCAAATCGCTTTTGCACATTACGTGTAGACATCCGTTTACCACTTTGGGTCGAAATGAAAACAGCATTATCTTCCGGTTCAAACAATTCCCGCATGACCAGCCAGCGTTGCAGCCATTCCAGTGCAATTCTGCCGACAGGGACTTTACGCTCCTTACTGCCCTTACCATATACCCAGACTTCACCGCTTTCCAAATCCAGATGCCGGCAATCCAGCCCAACCAGCTCTGACAAACGTAAGCCCGCACCATACATGACTTCCATCATTGTTCTGTCACGCACGGACAACGGATCATTCAGATCAATATTGAGGAGCTGATTTACCTCATCGACATCCATGTTCTTAGGTAGATGCTGTTTTTTACGTGGCGTGCTAACAACTTTAGCCGGATTAGCTTCCATTTTTTCCTGCGTGACCATCCAGTCAAGGAAACTTCGCAGGGAAGAAAGACGCAGGGCAAGGCTGGCAGACTGTAATCCAGCCCGACGACTACGGGTAGCGAACATTCTGACTTTGGTGACATCAAGTGCCTGCCACTCGGTTATGCCCATTTCCAGTGACATTTCGGCCAGCACCGTCAAATGTCGGCGATAATTGATTATTGTCATCGGGCTTAAACGGCGCTCAACCCGCAGGTAATGCAGGAAAGCCTCTACTGACTCAAGGAGTGAATCAATTGGCTGGCTCATGCTCGCTCAACCCAACGGGACAGTAACCCCGGTAATAGTTTCGCTAACTGATCCAACAGATCCGTTCCCATACCATCGTAATAATGTTGTTTATCATGACTATTGAAGATCACCATACCCAGCTCCCCCCGCATTCCTAAAAGAGACACTGCGACAGAACCGACATGACGGGCCTGAGGCATCAACAATAAAATTTCCGGGCCATGCAACCGCCCAAGATAATGGTTACTATCGCCGAATCGCTGAATACGGACAGATTCAAAAGCATTACGGGATATCGCCAAATCCGGCGCATTCAGAGGAGCGCCAAGCAACCACTTATCAGAAAACAGCCGGATATAGCAGTTACTCAGACCCAGTGTTTTAGCCCAGGCACTCAAACGGGAAAGAAAACCCTGCAAACTTTCGGCAGCAGAAAGTTCAGCAAGCAATTGCAGCAGGCGGTTAAACAGGATCTCATTCTGTTTTGCCTGCTCCACCAGATGTACCAGATCGTCTTCCAGATAATCGATCCGTTTTCTCTGACGGTTCATATGCCATTCCATCAGAGAAACACATTCACGTACCGGATGAGGAACCTGTATCCTGTCAACTGCATTAGCATTACGGATAAAAAAATTGGGGTTATCCAACAGATAATCCACCACCATCTGATCATCCAACATGCTTTCAGTATGTAATGGTTCGTTTTCTTTACCCATTTTCCAATGCCTTATATTTCACAATTACAAGTGAATTGTACCGTCATAAACGTGAGTTGCAGGCCCGGTCTTATAAAGTGGCTGCCCCGGCCCATCCCAACGAATTTGCAAAGAACCACCGGGCAAATCAACACGAACCTGTTTATCCAGCAGACCTTGCTGAATACCAATCGCAACAGCAGCACACGCACCACTGCCGCATGCCCGAGTTTCTCCGGCACCCCGTTCAAATACACGTAAACGGATATGGTTACGACTTACGACCTGCATAAAACCAACGTTTACTCTCTCAGGAAAACGTTCATGACGTTCCAGAACAGGACCGAGTACCTCAACATCTGCCGTGTCCACATTATCAACCTGAATAACACAGTGGGGATTCCCCATTGATACGACACCACAGAGCACAGTGCGCTCCATAACCCGGATGATATAAGTTTTCTCGGCTTTATTCGCGCGAAAGGGAACAGACTGGGGTTCAAAGACAGGTTCCCCCATATTGACACAGACCTGATCATCATGATTGATGCTCAGTACCATTTGGCCTGCCTGTGTACTGACTTTAATATCACGCTTATTCGTCAATCCCCGTAAACGAACAAAACGGGCAAAACAACGTGCTCCATTGCCACATTGAGATACTTCACTGCCATCCGCGTTAAAAATACGATAATGAAAATCTAAATCAGGATCATAGGGTGCTTCAACAACCAACAGTTGATCAAATCCTACGCCAGTATGTCTATCTGACAACCGGCAGATTAATTCCGGTGAAAAATAAACATTCTGGGTTACTGCATCAACAACCATGAAATCATTGCCAAGACCATGCATTTTGGAGAATTGCATATACCACTCCAATGAAAGCCCATCACCAGCTCACGCTTATTGGGCACTCGCTGAGATATTGTTTTTAGAAGTATCGTTTTTATTAGACGTGCTGTCCTGAGAAACTTGACCCGCAGGCTGTGTTTTATTAACTGAAACCTGAGGTGCCGCTGGCTCTGCCGGAGGGAAGTAAAGAGGACCTTTCAGGCCACAACCTGTAACAGAGAGTAATGTTATGATAGCAAGTGACCAACGGAATTGTTTGTTCATCATAATTAATGCCTGTGATTCATACGCCAATACTCTCTATAATCGCAGTTAGGCCCTGAAAAGCAAATAGGAAATGAATATGAACGATAGCGAATTTCATCAATTGGCCGATCAATTGATGTCACACATTGAAGAACAACTGGATAATTATGAAGGTGATGCAGATATTGACTGTGAAACCAATGGCGGTGTCATGACGCTCAGTTTTGATAATGGTAGCAAAATCATTATCAATCGACAGGAACCTTTTCATCAAATCTGGCTGGCAACTAAAAATGGAGGTTATCACTTCGATTATCGCGATAACCAATGGGTTTGCGACCGTAGTGGCAACGACTTCCTTTCTATGTTGGGACAAGCAATCACCGAGCAGAGCGGCGAGCCTTTCCTGTTTTAGCTCGTTGCTATTTAGCTAGCTTTTATATAAAGCTGCAATTATCGGCATTTGTGCCGTATCGAAAATACGGCACTTTTATGACAAATATATGTGACAAACGCCCGGCTATTCCAGCGATGGCTCACTGAATTCAATAGTGGCAAGAATGGTACTGACTATTCGCCCTCATTGCTTCACCCGTCTCCAGCACGGTAACACTATCTGTCTCATGATCCAGCAGTGACTGCCCATCCATAAATGGAGCTACATGAGTGCGTTCACCCTTCTTTATGATCTGATAGAACTGTGGCAGGTTAAAATTGATAAAGCTGGAACCATAAGTGAATCGATCATGGGATGAAGAATAAAAACGGCTGACATCACGTACCAGTTCTTCTTTACTTCCTTCGCAATGAGGGTAAATCTCTACCTTATTTGATTCATCAAGAATATAAATGTTGAAACCCTGAGTACCCTCAATATTCTCAAAGAAAAACTGAATTATTCCCTCGCAGGCAAATCCGTCAATAATAGAAGGCAGCTGTTTGTCTTTGTTATCAACTCTAATCGGTAAACCATGCAGTTTGGTATTTGAAATTGCATTGTAAAACTCAACCGCATTCTCCAGTTTTTGTACTGAAACATTCAACCGTTCAAAAAACAGCCCCCAGGTTTGACCGGAAATACGCAATACCTTACAGCGATCAAGATCCTGACGGTTACTGGAAAGGCGTAATTCGATACACTCTGAAACCAATTGTCTGACACGGGTACAAATCAATCCACGCAAGTGCCGACTGTAACAAAAAACTTCAACGCTAGCTGGAGGCTCGGCGTCACGATGCATTTTGCCCAGAATGGTTTTCAGCGCTTCCAGCATGGATTGTTCACCATTAAAATGCAGCGTTCTCACTTCATTCCATGAATTACGGTAAAGCAGATCAATGCTGCTCACCATACACTGCTGTGATTCACCAAAACTCAGGATATCTAATTTTCTGAAATCAAAATGCACAATCTGATCGGAAAACCGGGTAGTTGGATCAGTTTCTAAATTAACAATAATTGCCAGATGGCGGATCTCACAGGGACTGTATAGTGCTTTTGGTGTCGGTGCAGGCAAACGAATCGGGAAATGAGTGGAAATATCGTTGACTAAATCAGCCAAATTCTTCTTATCTGCCTGAGAATCACCATTGCGAATATGAAGGCGGGTTTTTTCCGTCAGCAATCCGTTGAAATAGGTCCATGACACCAGCTTATTTAAATAACGATTATATTCCAGCGGCTGGTGACCAATGATAGATTCTATTGTCGGGGCACGGTTGTAAAGATACCAGCCACTGCGATTTGCCCGCCCCGGGGGAACATAAATAAATGTCAGATCCTGTTCTGACAGATCCGGTGAAATTTGTGGGTTAACTAATGTGATTTTGCCGGGCAGTGCTTCAAACGCAGCATACAACTTACGAGTCAATACGCCGATGTCCTGCGGGCTAGCACTCACACTTAAATTGTTACGCCGGGCAAAACGGATAAGGTTGCGATAACTCTGCATCATGGTATCCAGCAACTCATTATGCGCTGTACGTACCTGCTCAATTTTCCATGAATTGCGGTTATTCAGTATCGCCAGTTTCTCAGTATCCCATCCCCATTCCTGTACTAACTGAGCAATAACCTGCCGCCGCCATCCAGTACATCCCTGAGCACCGTTACTCTCAGTTTTTTCACAAACTTTCAGATAAAAGCAGCGCCGGGCTAAATCCAGACGCGTCATATCGTTAGTCGCCGTCAGGTAATGGGTAACACGGTCAAGCATCATGCAATAAGCATCAAGACCATAAGAGACAATCAAGCCTTCATGGAAATGTTGCTTCATTTCTGTCGCCAGCAATTTACTATTGGGATACTCCCAGGAATAGGCTTCCAGCAACAGGCTTTTCAATACAGCTTTATAAGGAGAATCGACACTTTTATAAAGTTGCCATAAACTGGCACCAAAATATTCTTCTGCCGATAACTCCGCCAACCCTCCAAGATCCAGCCACTCATTAGGTGTTAAAACCCCCTGAGCATATAAAGAGGTGACATAATCATCGTAATTCGCTTCTTCTTCTACAGGAACCATCGCCCATAGCAGGCGTTTACCTGCCATCCGAACCGCAGTGCGATAAAACTCATCCAGTAGAAGAATATACTGAGTTGAACCACAATCTTCGCCATTCAGGCTGCCACTGGTATTATGGCGGAAACGATTCTCATCTATCAGAAAAAATGTAACCTCAATACCCAGTGAGGCAGCCCACTGTTGTATTAAACTGCATTTTTGTTCCAATGAATCTTTTTCACTATTATCCAGCCATGATTGATGGCAAACCCAAATATCTAAGTCAGAAGAGCAGCTTTGCCCGATAGAAGAGGTGCTGCCCATCGAGTAAATACCCGTAATTGGCAATTCACCATTAGAGGAATGAGATAAAACACCAGCTAACTGGTATTCCATATCGTTAATCCAAAATAGCTGGGTTTCATCAGGTTTAAAAAAACAAACGCCATGAGGAACGTCGTTTTCGATATAACCCGGCATCATTGGGTGATGATAATGTAATAATACTGGAATTAAATTATAAACCTGCTTAAACGTGGCACTCATCGAGTCAGTCGCACGCTCTAACCTAAGCTGATTAATTGCATCCAGCCGCTGCTTCAGCGTTTCAATATAAAGATACAAGTGTTTTGCCTGCTTCAGTTTCAGTGCTTACAATCGCCAGTTTCCACTAAGGCCCAGCGCCCGCTAACGCTTTATTCCTGTTAACGTGCAATTTACAAAAATTATTTTTAGATTTCTTTACTAACTTATTTGTCGGAAACGTGATCAATTTAACACCTTGCAGCTAAAGCGTAAAGCCCGCAATACCACTTTTTCGCCTGTCCTACAACCCCAAATAATCAATTAACTCTTTGTAAAATATTAAGTTAATCACAAATTTGAGACTAAAATATGTTTTTTGAAATAGATTTTATATTCATCTAATTTCTATATTTCCCAGATAACATAT